>CADBSZ010000001.1 GCA_902797525.1 uncultured Ruminococcus sp.
GGATAGGATACGCGCAAAAGGCGTGAACATTGCTTATGTTACGCTTCATGTCGGACTTGGTACCTTCCGTCCCGTGAAGGTGGACGACGTGACCAAACACAAAATGCACAGCGAGCATTATGAAATTCCTGCCGAAACCGCGCGGCTGATAAACGAAACCAAACAGAACGGCGGCAGAGTTATCGCCATCGGCACCACCTCCTGCCGCACCCTGGAGAGCGTGGCGACGCAGTACGGCGAAATCAGGCCTTGCGAGGGCTTTACGGATATTTTCATCTATCCCGGATATGAATTTAAGGTGCTCGACGGACTTGTGACCAACTTTCATCTGCCCGAAAGCACGCTGATTATGCTGGTGTCCGCCTTTGCCGGCTATGACAACATTATGAACGCCTATCAAATTGCCGTAAAAGAAAAATACCGCTTTTTCAGCTTTGGCGACGCGATGTTCATTTCTTAGGAGTAAGCTATGTTTAAACTGATTAAAAAAGAAGGAAATGCGCGGCGCGGCGAGTTTGTGACACCGCACGGCACCATTCAAACCCCGGCGTTTATGAACGTGGCGACCTGCGGCGCAATCAAGGGCGCGGTGTCGGCGCTCGATTTGAAAAACATCAAATGTCAGGTGCAGCTTTGCAACACCTATCATTTGCACCTGCGCCCGGGCGACGGAAATGTAAAGGCGCTCGGAGGAATTCATCAATTTACTCGCTGGGACGGCCCCATTTTGACGGACAGCGGCGGATTCCAGGTGTTTTCACTGGCAAAGCTGCGCAACATCAAGGAAGAGGGCGTTTATTTTAACTCTCACATTGACGGCAGAAAAATCTTTATGGGTCCCGAGGAAAGCATGCAGATTCAGTCGAACCTCGGGTCAACCATCGCGATGGCGTTTGACGAATGTGTGGAAAATCCCTCGCCCTATGAATACACCAAAAACAGCGTGGAACGCACCACGCGCTGGCTGATTCGCTGCAAGGAGAAGATGGCGCAGCTGAACGCGCGCGAGGACACAATTAACAAAAAGCAAATGCTGTTCGGCATCAATCAGGGCGGCATCTATCATGATTTGCGCGTCAACCACATGAAGGAAATCGCCGGTTTGAATCTGGACGGCTACGCCATCGGCGGCTTGGCGGTGGGAGAACCGACCGAGGTGATGTATGAAATCATCGAAGCGGTGGAGCCGTTTGCGCCGAAGGACAAAATCCGCTATTTGATGGGCGTGGGCACGCCTGTGAATATTTTGGAGGCGGTGCACCGCGGCGTGGATTTGTTCGACTGCGTTATGCCCAGCCGCAACGCGCGCCACGGTCAGTTGTTCACTTGGAACGGCGTGCGCAATCTCAACAACGCGAAATACGAGCTTGACAGCGCGCCCGTTGACGAGCACTGCGACTGCCCCACCTGCCGCAATTTTTCGCGCGCGTACCTTCGTCATCTGTTGAAAAGCGGCGAAATGCTCGGCATGCGCCTGGCTGTTATCCATAATCTTTACTTTTATAACAACTTCATGGAAATCATCCGTCAAAAGCTTGACGAGGGCACGTTTGAGGAATTTTACGCAAAACAGAGAGAGATTTTGGGCGTTCGAATTTAAATTTGTTAAAAAAAACACTTGCATACAGGGTGCAAAACTGATATAATCAATACGTTGTACAAAAAACGGTATGACGGAAATGAAGTAAAAATTGGGAGGTATCTCATAATGAATGGCAGCATGATTGGTATGATTGCGATTTACGCGGTTATTATTGCTTTAGTGTATCTGTTCTTAATCAGACCGAACTCGAAAAAGAAAAAAGAAGAAGCCCAGATGAGAAATAATCTCGAAATCGGCGACGAAATCACCACCATCGGCGGCATTGTCGGCAGAGTGGTTGCAATTAAAGACGACGAGGACGCGCTGATTATCGAAACAGGCTCCGACAGAGTAAAGATGAAGTTCAGAAAATGGTGCATTTCTTCGGTTGACACCGTAAAGGAAGCGCCCAAGACCGAGGCTACCGAGAAGAAGGGCTTTGCCGGTCTGTTCGGCAAGAAGAAAAAGGACGAAGCCGAAGAAGAAAAATAATTGAATAAAAACGCTTTCCCCTGAATATACTTTCTCAGATTGTAGTTCGGGGGAGTTTTTTATGTCTGATAAAAAGCGATTGATAAAATCCGTTGTGACAGGCGTCATTTGCGGACTGTTGGTCAGCATTATTCTGATGAGCGTTTGCGCGGTAGTTATCTTAAAAGGCGGCTTGCCGCAGGGTGATATACTCGGCTATGTGCTGGCAGGCTTTTTGGCGGCAGGCGCGTTTGCCGGCGGCTTTATTGCGGCAAAGCTCAACAAAGGCGCCGGACTGGTTGCCGGCGCGATCACCGGCGGCGTCATGCTGTTTTTAATTGTATCTGCCGCGGCAATCAAGGGCGAGGTCGCCTTTTCCGCGCTGTTCTTCATCAAAGCGGCGGCGACCGTTCTCGGCGGCGCGCTTGGCGGCATTTTGGCGATGAAAGAGAAGAAACACATCTCTGTTTAATTTCAAAGCGGTTAAGCTAAGGCTTAGCCGCTGTTTTTCTTTTTCAGAAATTTTGCAAAAACAGTGGAAAAAAACATAAGAATATGCTATAATAGATTCTGTATAGGATAAACAATCATATTAAATGTCATAAATAATTTGAAAAAGGAGAAAAACTATGGCAAAGTTAAAGCTCCCCGAAAAGCTGAAATCGTGGAAGGTTGTTTCGGCTTTGGAGGATAAAAACGGCTGGCCGTCCTATGGCGTAACGCGCGTAGAATTTGACGGCACCAAAACCGCGGCAGTGCTGACCTGCGTTGTCTTTGACGGCGACAACTACAACAGCGACAACCTTGACTTAATCAACGAAGAAGCCGCTTTTGTAAAGAATATTATGAAGCTGCGCGGCGTCAGCAATTATTTGGACGCGGTGGTTGACAACAGCCCTTCAAAGAATACCGCAGCTCTGTTTCTGCTGACAAGCGACGCTGTGCCGCTGTCCAAAACAATGAAGGGCAAAACGCCGAGCGACAACGAAATTGTCGATTTCGGCTTGCAGCTCAGCGAACTGCTGGACAAACTGGAATCCAACAACGTTCTGCACGGCAGCATTAACCCGGACAATATTTTTGTTGATAAGAGCGGCCGCTGCTTGCTGGGCGGATTTACCGCCTTCGAAAACAATCCGGAGGACAATACCTTTATCGCGCCCGAGATTGTGGCAAACGAACAGCCCGACTACACCACCGACATCTATTCGCTTGGTTTGGTGATGTATGCGATGGCAAACAACGGCAGTCTGCCCTTTGAAAACGAGAGCACAAGCCGTGCCGACGCCGTTCAAAAGCGTTTGTCAAAGGCGGCGGTTCCGGCGCCTGCAAACGGCAGCGAAAAGCTGAAAAGCGTCATTGTAATCGCCTGCCAGCCCGAGAATAAAAACCGCTGGAAAAACGCCGGCAACATTAAAAACGCGTTGTCCTCGATTAAAGCCGAGCTTCCCGCTCAGCAGCCTGCGCAGGAAGTGATTGTTCCCGAGAGCACAGACTTTGAAAGCAACGTGTTTGAGGAATTTGCGTTTGATGAATTTGAGGAAGCTCCGGCAGAAAAGCCCGCGCCCGTTTCCCCTGTTGAGCCTGCCGTACCCGAAGTACCCGTTGCTCCGGTTGAAGTTCCTGCGGTGGACACACCCGAAATCCAGGAACCGTCGCCGGAACCTGAGGTGGAAAAATCCTATCAGGAACCTGAAATCGACAACCGCGTGTTTGATGATTATGAACTGCAAACAAAGGTATTTAATATTAACAACGCCGTAAAGGACGACAATCAGGATAAGGATTACGGCGACTTCTTTGAAAAAGAGCCGGAAGAAACCGTGCCTGAAAAGAAAGCGCCTGTTTCCGTCGTTCCGCCCGTGGCTCCCGTTGAAGAATTTGACGGAAACGCCTTTTATGAGGAAGAACCGTCCGACGACGAACAGCCCGAAAAAACCGGAAAGAGCAAAAAAGGCTTGGTTATCGGCATTATCGCCGCAGTTGTTCTGATTGGCGCGCTGGCTGCTGTCGGCGTTGTCGGCATGCAGCAGGGCTGGTTTAAGGGCTTTGGCGGAAATTCCGCCGAGAGCACAACCACCGCGACAAGCGCCGATCAAAAGGCAACGCAAGCCGCGTCAACCGCGTCCACACAGGCGGCGACCGACAATGAGCAGTCCGCCACAACGGCTGACAACGGCAACACCGAGGAGGCGCCTTCCAACGTTGTCGGCACCTTCTATGACTATGCGAGCCTGGTGCTTGAGGCGCAGGGCTTTAAGGTGGAAATCGGCGGCTATGAGCAAAGCGATTATTATGAATACGGTTATGTTATCGCCATGTCGCCAGACAGCTCCGAAACCCTGAAAAAAGGCAGCACCGTTACACTGACCATTTCTTCGGGCTTGTCGGAAAATGCAGCTCAAAGCAATAACGACGAACAGAATAACGAAAACGATAATAACGACGGTGACTCCGCTGAGTCGGAGGATACCGCCAACGAGAGCAGCGCGGAGGCGGCAAACGCCTCCTACAGCTCTTTCGACGGCAACAACTCGTATTTGACAAGAGCGGAAGTAAACAATATGAGCCGCGAGGAGCTGAACCTCGCGCTCAACGAAATTTACGCAAGAAGGGGAAGGATTTTTAAGGACTCTTCCCTTTCGGCGTATTTTAATGCACAATCGTGGTACACACCAAAGTATGACGCGGACGAATTTGCCAAAAACGTTGTGTTTAACGACTATGAAGAAAAGAATCTTGCGCTGCTGCGTCAGGTTCAGGTGGAAAAGGGATATTTATAATTTTAAATTTTTCATTTTTCATTTTAAATATTTAATTCTTAATTATTCTTTTTCCTTTATCTCAGTTACGGGAGAACCATTGTATGAAAGACATGATGTTAAAAATCTGGAAAAGCAATTTGCTGTTCGCGTTTGTACTGAATGCAGTTTTTCTGGCGGCGTGCGTGGTGTTTACCTCGTTTACCTATGAAAGCGCGACCGATTATTACAATTCGCTGTATATTTGCCGCGACCATTTTTATGCCAACGCAGGCATTAACTATATGCTGGCAACGCTGGTCGGCACAGTGCAGTACGCTTTTCCGTATATTAACTGCTTTGTGCTGTTTGAGGTAATGGCGTCGTTTGCTGCGTTCACCTCCATCACCTTTGTATTCGCCGACAAATACAACAAGCGCAAGGCGTTTGTGTATTCCACTCTGCTCAATATTATGTTCGCGCTGCACCACTACACCAACGTTGACAGCACGCGCACCTCGGCGCTGCTTTGCGCCGGCGGCTTTTTGCTGATTTTATTGGCAATTTTCCAAAAGCGCTACACCCTGTCTTGCTGGGTAGGCGTGGCGGAGGTGGCGCTCGGCTCGTTTTTGAACATCGCCTATTTCTTTATCGCGCTCGGCTTTGCAGTGGCGTTTTTCTTCGGCGACATGATTGCAAAGAAAAAATACCGCCTGCCGTTCCGCAAGCTGTTTTGGTATTTCAGACCGTTTTTGCTGATGTTTTTGCTGGTGACGGCTGTGACGGTGGGCTTGTGCCAATTTTCGTATTCGGTCAACCACGCCACTGAGGAATCGCGCAATTTTTATGAATACTCCGCCGTCAATAACGAAATCAGCGCCCTGCCCTTCCCCGATTATTCCTCGCATGCGGACGCGTTTGAAGAGGTCGGCATTTCCTCTGAGGCAGATTATGAACTGCTGAAAAACGGCTATTACGACGGCGACACCGCGCTGAATGTGGACGCGCTGAAGGCGGTTCACGAAATGCAGCTAAAGGACAATCCGAAGAACTTAGGCAGCGTGCTTTTTGCCGTGTTTGAGGACAACTATGATGAAATTACGCAGCTGAACCGTTCGATTATTGAGATTGCGATGTATATCGCGGTATCGGTTGTGTTTATTATCTATCACAAAAACCGCTTTTCGTTCTTTCCGCTGTTTTATTTGATTGTCGGCTTTGCTTCGGGATTTTTCCTGCGGTTTATTTACAGCAGTAAAGAAAACTTGACCTACGGTATTTGGGTGTTTATGATTGCGCTGCTGATGAATTCCTTTAACTTTGATTTGGCGCGCAGTGAAAAACCGTCGTCAAAGCTGCGCATGAACAACGGCTACATGATTATTTCCTGTGTGGTAATCGGCGCGCTGGCGGTGGCGAACGGCGTGATTTACTGCAACAATCACATCACTGCTGAAGAAAAAAACAGCGCGCGGTTTCTGGTGTCGGAATTAAACCAAAACCCCGACTGTTACTATGTGATGGATCCCGTAACAAAAGCCTCGTTTATTGAGAACACGGAAAACTATGTTCATCCGATGTGGGGCTTCCGCGAGGATTATTTAGATAATCTGGACGATTTCGGATACTTCCACAACGACGCGACGCTGCGCAGGCGGCACCTGCCCGAGAATATTTATGAAGCAGTGCTCAGCGGCAGAAAAATTTATGTCATTGACAACAGCATCGTGTTTCAGAAAGAAAAATACTTTACACAGCATTACGCCGCTGACGGTACGCGCGCAACCTATGAAATGGTCGCCGAACCGAACGGTTATCGCATATATGAGGTTAAACTCAGTTAATGAAATCAAAAATCAAGCTGTTCCAAAGCTAGAAAAGCCTTGGAACAGCTTTTTTCATGTCTTGCGGGATTTCGGTTTTTAGTGAAATGGATTCGTTCGTAACAGGATGACTGAAACACATTTCGCCGCAGTGCAGGGCTTGCCGTGAAATGCGCCCGAGCGAACCGCCATATAAGTCGTCGCCGAGCAGCGGATGTCCGATTGAGGACATGTGACAGCGGATTTGGTGGGTTCTGCCGGTTTCAAGCTCTAATTTGATAAAGGAATATTCTTTTGTAGAATAAAGAGAGGTATAGTGCGTAATCGCAGGCATACCGTCAGCCATAACATGACGGACGATTTTCGAATCATCATGCAAGCCGATGGGTGCGCGAACAGTGCCGCTGCCGCGAAGCTCGCCGTGCACCAGCGCGAAATAGACCTTATTCACCCTATTTTTCAGCTTGTTGACAGTGAAGCGGTCTTTGGCTATCATCACCAAGCCCGAGGTGTCGCGGTCAAGGCGGTTGAGCGCGCGAAAAACATAGCGCTCTCCCCTGCTTTGACTGTAATACACAACGATGTTCGCGAGCGTGTTGGTTTGGTGCTGTTTAACGGGATGAACGGGCATGTGCGGCGGCTTGTTGACAATCAGCAGATATTGATCCTCATAAGCAATTTCCAAATCACCCGGAACCGGCTGAATATACGCGCTTTCTTCCTCGGGGAGATTGATAACGACCACCGCGCCGCCGACAACCAAATCCACGGTGCGTAAAATTTTGCCGTTCATCAAAATGCCCTCTTTTTCTCGCTTGAGGCATGTTATCATTCTGGTAGACAGCGTGCAATAGTCCTTTAAGAACCATTTTGCCTGCTTGCCGTCAAATTCAGGCGGAACGGTAAAACACAGCTGCTCAGACATAAAGCCACCTCCAAACCGCGTAAACTGCCGCCGCCTGCAGCAAAATGATCACCGGAATGCCGAGCATAAACTTTGGGTGGCGGATTTTGTGGCGAATCAGCAGCATGGTCAGCAGCATAACAACGCTTCCCCCAAGTGCGGCGACGAGCAGCAGTGTGGCTTCGGGAACGCGCCAGCCGCGGCGCATGGCGCGGATTTTATCGGTTACGGTGAGAATGACCGCAAACACGCTGATAAATAGAAGATAGCAAAACAAAAAAGTAACCATAAAAACTCCGGGGATGATTAAAATTGAGGAACCATAAATCTTTGCCAGTCATTTTGAGCGCCGTGCTGCTGATTGCGGCAATCGGCATCAGCTCGCTCAGCCGCAAAGCGCCGCAACAGCAGAAGGAAGCGCCTGCCTCGGCGACGGTTTCGGAAACGGCAAATGTCCAATCGGATAAAACGCTTAACGATATGCGCGGCGTGTGGATTACCTATATGGAGCTGAGCATGGCGGCAGAAAGCGACAAAAGCGAAGGCGCGTTCCGGCGCAAATTTGAAAAGCTCGCCGCAGACTGCAAAGGGTTCGGGCTGAATACCTTAATCGTGCAGGTTCGGCCGTTCTGCGACGCGTTGTATGAATCGGACTTGTTCCCTGCCTCGCATATTTTGTCCGGCACGCAGGGCGTCGGCGCAGGCTATGACGCACTGGCGGTGATGTGTGAAATCGCAGAAAAAAATAACCTGAAAATCCATGCGTGGGTGAATCCTTACCGTGTGACTGCCAATGAAACGCCTAAGGAATTGAGCGAGGATAACCCATATGTGAAACACCCGGAGTGGTGCCTGGAATGTGAGAGTGGAATTATCCTTGACCCGTCCAACGAAAACGCGCGGCAGCTCATTTTGGACGGCGTGTCGGAAATCGTAAAAAACTACGCTGTGGACGGCGTTCAGTTTGACGATTACTTTTATCCGACCGACATCGGAAACGCCGATAAAGCACAATATGAAGCGTATTTGCAAAGCGTGCCGCAAGAGCGTGCGATGGATTTGGAGACGTGGCGGCGGTTTAACGTGAGCTTGTTGGTTTCGGAAACCTACCTGAACGTTCACCGCGTTCGTGACGATATGGTGTTTGGCATTTCGCCGCAGGGAAATTTGGCGAATAATCAAAAGCTGTGTGCCGACGTGGAAAACTGGTGCGCTAAGCGCGGCTTTTTGGACTACATTTGTCCGCAGATTTATTTCAGCTTGGACAATCCGGCGCTGGAGTTTGAAAAAGCACTTTCCGACTGGACGGCGCTGGACTTTGCCGACAATGTGCGCTTGTATGTGGGGCTTGCAGGCTATAAGGCCGGAACCGAAGCGGATCAAGGCACATGGCTTGAAAGCGGCAATATTCTTGCCGAGGAGTATATGATTCTAAAAAAGAACCAAAGAGTAAACGGAATGATGCTCTACAGCGCGGCAAGTCTGAATGACAGTGACGCGCAAACAGAAATGCAGGCGCTGAAAACTGCGCTTACACAATGACGCCGTTACACCAATCGTCGCCGGCAGAGCTTAGCTTCACCTGCTGAATGGTGCCGCAAAGCGAGCCGTCGGCAGACGCGATATGAACGGGCGTATAATTCTTGGTATAGCCCTCCAGATAACCGCGGCGCAGGCGTTCAATCAACACCTCTTCCGTCATGCCGATTTGCGATTGCAAAAAGGCTTGGCGGCTTTTTTCTGTCAGCTCACCCATCAGGGCGGCGCGGCGTTCCTTTTCATTTGGGCTGACGTGGTCGGGCATGCCCTCCGCCTTGGTGCCCTTGCGAACGGAATACGGAAAAACATGCACCTTGGCAAAGCCGACGCTCTCGACAAAGCGCATAGATGCCTGAAAATCCTCCTCGCTTTCACCGGCAAAGCCAACCATCACATCGGTGGTTATGGAGGCATTGTCAAATGCTTGGCGGAGATTGCCGACGATTTCGGCGTATTGGGCGCTGTCGTAGTGGCGGTTCATGGCTTTAAGCGTTTTGTCACAGCCGCTTTGCAGAGACAGATGAAACTGCGGACAAAACTTTTTTTGCGCGGCAAGCCGCGCAATCAGCGGCGCGTCCATTTGCTCCGGCTCAAGCGAGCCGAGACGAACGCGCTCGATTCCCTCGACGGCGCAGGCGGCCTCCACCGCGTCGGCAAGGTTAAATTCCTCGTGCAAGCCGTAAGCGGAAAGGTTGATGCCGACGAGAACAACCTCCTTGTAGCCGTTGCGCGCGACAAGCTCGATTTCGTGCTTCAAATCCGCAAGCGGCTTTGAGCGGACCCTGCCGCGCGCATACGGAATGATGCAGTAGGAGCAAAAGCGGTTGCAGCCGTCCTCAATTTTGATGAAGGCGCGCGTGTGGCCGCCAAAGGAAGAAACGGTTAAGTTTTCGTAGCTGTCGTGATTCAGATAGGCAGGGATGTCCACCGTGCGGCGGCGGTCGGCAAGAAAGTTCTCAATGGCCGGAATGAGCCTCGCGCGCTCCTTGTTGCCGATGATGATGTCGCAGTTGGAAAACGCTTCCATTTCATCGGGAAACGCCTGCGGCATGCAGCCGGTGAGAACGATTATTCCGTCCGGATTTTGCCGTCTGACGCGGTGAATCAGCTTGCGGTTTTTCGCGTCGCTGACCGAGGTGACGGTGCAGGTATTGATGACGGTGATGTCCGCCTTTTCCTTGTCGCCTGAGGGCAGATAGCCGTGACGGAGCAAATCCTCGCGCATCGCCTGGGATTCATATTGATTAACCTTGCAGCCGAGCGTAAGTATATTAAAATTCATAAACTTGTTCTTCCTTTTTGGTGAATATATCGAAATTGCGTTATTTTGCAATTTCGTATTGATTATAACACAAAAAAATGCTAATATATTATTACAACAATGTAAACAAATAAAAAATCACAATATTTGAGGTGCTAAACATGTTTTCTTTACCCATTTCCCCCGTTAATAAAAACGGTTTAATCGACATCTTTGAAACGCTGGCGAAGTTTCCGAATATTGTGATGATGATTAAAAGCGGCAATTACACTGTTGACGCGCATTCGCTGATGGGTGTGTTTTCGCTGGATATCAGTCAGCCGATTGAGCTGCTGTTGGAAAAAGAGCCTGACGACAGCTTTAAATCCGCCATTTCGCGCTTTACCCCTGCGGCGGCGTATTAATTTAAAAACGTTCAAACATAAGCCCTATGACAACTGTCATAGGGCGTTTTTTTATGAGTTCTTATCAACCTTGTGAGCGGTTTTGAGATTACCGATTTTTTTGCTGCGCGAGCCGATTTCGTTAAGAACTTCCTCGAGCGGAATGCCCTGATCAACCATCATAACGGTGAGATGATAGAGCAGATCGGCGATTTCATAAATCGTTTCGATGTGGTCGCCGTTTTTCGCTGCGATAATCACCTCGCTGCACTCCTCGCCCACCTTTTTCAGGATTTTGTCGATACCCTTATCGAGCAAATAGCAGGTGTAGGAGTTTTCCATCGGGTTGTCGCGTCTGTCCTCAATGGTCTTGTAGAGATTGGTGAGTACGAGTTTTTCTTGATTTGCCATAGTTATATCCCCCTTATAATCATAACCGTTACGGTTATTTCAGTTGCTTAAAAAAACAGGAATGGCTGCCCGTGTGACATGCCGCGCCGGTTTGCTCAACGGTGATGAGCAGCGTGTCGTCGTCGCAGTCGGCGTAAATATCGACCACCTTTTGCAGATGTCCCGAGGTTGCACCCTTGTTCCACAGCTCCTGACGGCTGCGCGACCAGAACCATGTGTAGCCGGTTTCAAAGGTTTTTTGCATGCTTTCGCGGTTCATATACGCGAGCATAAGCACCTCGCCGGTTGATTTTTCCTGAATAATCGCGGGAATTAAGTCCGCTTTTACAAAATATTTTTCGAAATCCATCGCTTAAATCTTTCTTGTCATTTCAATGGCCTGCTTGAGGTCGAGTGTTCCGCTGTAAATTGCCTTGCCGCAAATAGCGCCGTAAACATTGAGATCGGACAGGTTGATGATGTCCTTGAGCACTGCTACGCCGCCGCTGGCAATGATGTTGCAGCCGACCTCATGAGTGAGGTCGTCGAGCTGCTTTAAGTTGGGGCCCGAAAGCATGCCGTCCTGGTCGATGTCGGTGAAAACAATGGTTTGCACGCCGACGTCCTCCATGCGCTTGGCAAGCTCGATATAGTTGATTGCGGAATTATCGAGCCAGCCCTCTGCCTGCACCATGCCGTCCTTGGCGTCGATGCCGACAACAATACGGTCGCCGAACTCTTTGACGGCGTCGATAACCAGCTGCGGATTTTTGACCGCCGCCGAGCCGAGAATGACGCGGTCGATGCCGCGGCTGAGATAATACTCCACCGCCTGCATGCTGCGGATACCGCCGCCGACCTCAACCTGCAGACCGGAGGACTTGGCAACATCGGCAATCAAATCCGCATTTATCAGCTTTGCGTCCTTGGCGCCGTCGAGATCGACCATGTGCATCCATTCGGCGCCTGCCTCAGCAAAGCCCTTGGCGGCTTCGTAGGGCGAATCAGCAACCTTTTGCGCGGTTTCATAAACACCCTTTTTCAGGCGCACACAATTGCCGTCTTTAATATCAATTGCGGGTAAAATAATCATTTAAAGCACTCCCTTGGTGGAAAGAGGTTTTCCGCTGGCGTTCTGCTTCACAGCCAGGCGCAGTGCGTGGGCTGCTGCCTTGTATAAGGCTTCGGTGATGTGGTGGGAATTGTCGCCGTAGAGTGATTTTAAGTGCAGGGTAATGCCTGCGTTAAAGGCGAGCGCACGCATAAATTCTACGGTCATGGCGCAGTCATAGCCGCCGCAGCGCACCTGCGGGAACTCGGCGTCAAACACTAAAAACGGTCTGCCGCTGACGTCGACGGAAGCAAACGCGAGCGCTTCGTCCATCGGCACATAAAAGCTGCCGAAACGGTCGATGGAGCCCTTGTCGCCAAGTGCCTCGGCAAAAGCCTTGCCGAGCACAATGCCCGTGTCCTCAACGGTGTGGTGTTCGTCAACCTGCAAGTCGCCCTTGACCTCGCACACCAAGCCAAAACCGCCGTGCGTGGCAAAGGAGTTGAGCATGTGATCAAAAAAGCCGACGCCGGTGTTGACGCGCACCTCGCCGCCGTCAAGATTCAGGCTGAGCTTAATGTCGGTTTCCTTGGTTTTTCGTTCAATTGATGCAGTTCTCATCAGGTTCACCTCAGAAAAATTCCTTCAGCGCCGCAAGGGTTTCCCCTACCTCGTCCGCTGTGCCGGCGGTAATACGCAAACAGCCGCCCATCAAACGGACGACAATGGATTTGGTTTTTAAGTATTCCCAAATCTCCTTGGCGCGAGGGGTTTTGACGAACACAAAGTTCGCAACGCTGGAATAGACCGTCATATCCGTTTGAGATTTGGCGATGTCTACGAGACCATTATACAGTGTTTCTTTATTTCTGACAATTGTTTTTTGTCGGTTTTGTAAATATTCGCGATTCTGATAAATAACTTCTCCGAATGCCTGGGAAATACTGTTGACATTATACGGAGATTTGACGGCTTTTATTGCCCGGGAAATAACGGGATTTGCCACGGCAAAGCCGAGTCGCAGCGCCGCCGAGCCGACCAGCTTGGAAGCCGTGCGGAGAATAATCAAATTGGAATAATCTTCGATTTTGTCGAGCAGGCTTTCTGTCCAAAAGTCCATGTAGGCTTCATCGAGAATCACCAGCGCGCTCACACTGCTGACAAGGCGCTGCGCCTGTTCGCGCGTTATGCCCTTGCCCGTGGGGTTGCAGGGATTGGAAAACAGCACGAGCTTGATATCATTGGCGTTGATGGTTTCAATCAGCGCGTCAACGTCGATGTCGAGCGATTCGTTCTTGAAGAAAGTTTCACATTCCACCTCACAGATGGAGGAATAGAACTGATACATGGAGAAATCGGGAGAAACGACAAGCATTTTGTCGCCCTTTTCCAAAAATGCGGATTCAATCAGGAAAATCAGCTCATCGGAACCGTTACCTGCCGTAACAAGCTCGGGCTTGACGCCGTAATACCGGGCAAAGGATTGAACCAAACGCAGAGCAAGCGGATTGGGATAGCGGTTAAAGGCGATTTCGTCAAGCTTTTGATGAAACTGCTCGAGGATGTTATCGGGCAAATTATCGGGACATTCGTTCGCGTCCAGACGGATGTTGTAGGTGCCGCTGATTGGCTCGTAAGGCACCAGCTCTTTAATTTTTTGATTTAACTCATACATGGGAAAAACCTTTCCTGTGTTATTCAAAGCGAACCTTGATGGAATTTGCGTGCGCTGTTAAGCCCTCGGTTTCGGCAAAGCGGACAACGTCCTGCGCGTCGGCGCGGAGCGCGTCCTCGGTGTAATAGATAAAGCTTGATTTTTTGATGAAGCTGTCAACCGAAAGCGGCGAGAAAAAGCGTGCAGTGCCACTGGTGGGCAGGACGTGATTAGGGCCTGCAAAGTAATCGCCGAGCGGCTCGGGGCTGTAGTTGCCGAGGAACACGGAGCCAGCGTTATCGAGCTTACCGACGTATTCCATGGGGTTTTCACAGCAGACCTCAAGATGCTCGGGCGCCAGCGCGTGGGCAAAGTCGATGACCTGAGAGATGTCGCTGCATACGATAATCGCGCCGAAGTTGTCGAGCGAGGAATTGATGATGTCGCGGCGCTCGAGGCTTGCCGCCTGACGGGTAAGCTCCTCTTTGGTTTGCTCGGCAAGCTGTGCGGAGTCGGTGAGCAAAATAGCGGAAGCGAGCTTGTCATGCTCCGCCTGACTCATGAGGTCGGCGGCGAGGAATTTTGGATTGGCGGTTTTGTCAGCCACAATCAAAATTTCGCTGGGGCCTGCAATCATGTCAATGTCCACTGTTCCGTAAAGAAGCTTTTTGGCGGTGGCGACAAAAATGTTGCCGGGACCGACGATTTTGTCAACCTTGGGCACGGTTTCGGTGCCGTATGCGAGCGCGGCAATTGCCTGCGCGCCGCCCATGAGGAAGATTCTGTCAACGCCGGCGAGCTTTGCGGCGGCGATAATGTTCGGGTTGGGCGTGCCGTCCTTTTGCGGAGGGGTGCACATGACGATTTCTTCAACGCCCGCGATTTTGGCAGGAATAGCGTTCATCAGCACCGACGAAGGATATGCCGCCGTGCCGCCGGGCACATAAATGCCAACGCGCTTTAAGCCGCGCACGCGCTGTCCCATCATGACGCCGTTGGGTTTGGTGGTCAGCCAGCTTTGCTGCACCTGTCTTTGATGGAAGTCGGCGATGTTTGCCGCCGCCTTTTTAACGGTGGAAATGTAATCAGCGTCGCATTTAGCGATAATTGCGTCGATTTCACCGGCGGTGATTTCAGCGCGCTCGGGCGCCTTGCCGTCGAATTTTACGGTGTAGTCGCGCACCGCTTTGTCGCCGTTTTCGCGCACGTTTTCGATGATTTCCGAAACGGTGGGAATGACGTTTTTATCAGAGCTTTGCGCTCTCTTTTTTAAGTATTCGATGAACTCATATTCTTTTTTGCCGTCGGCAATAACTGTCGTTATCATTTGGTGACTGCCTCCAATTTCTTCTGCAATTCTTCAATTTCGCGCTTTCGAAGCTTCAGGCTTGCCGTGTTGGCAATCAGTCTGGCGGAAATATCCGTTACCCATTCGATGACCTCTAAGCCGTTGGCTTTGAGGGTGGAGCCTGTTTCGACGATGTCCACTATGCCGTCGGACAAACCGACGAGCGGCGCCAGCTCAACCGAGCCTTCGATTTTGATGATGCGCACATCCATGTTTTTATCGTCAAAAAACGCGCGTGTAACGTTGGGGTATTTTGTGGCGATGGTTTTGGTGTTATAGCCGCTGTAAAAGTCGGTGTCCTTTTTGGTGGCAAGGGCAAAGCGGCACTTGCCGAAGCCTAAGTCGAGCAGCTCATAAAAGGAACTGCCGTGCTCGAGAATAGTGTCCTTGCCGACAACGCCAAGGTCACACACGCCGTGCTCAACATAGGTGATGACGTCCGCCGCCTTGGCAAGCACTACCTCAAAGTCGTTGTTGCCGACAGGAAGGATGAGGCGCCTCCCCTTGTTTTTGACCTCGTCGCAATTATATCCGATTTTTTCCAACAACTCAATGGTTGTTTTTTCCAGTCTGCCCTTTGTCAGGGCGATGCGTAATGGCTGCATATGAACTCTCCTGCGTGCTTATTCTACGATTTTTACTTCGGCGATGCCGCGCAATTCGGCGAACCGCCGCGTTTCCTCTATGGTGGGAAGCACGCAAAACTGCGTTTTTTTGCCCTCGCCGCAAAGCTGCTGAACCAGCGCAATCGCCTTCATCTCACAGCCGTCGGCGGCATAAACAAGCACGTCGGGCTTGTCGGAATAGCTGACGGTTTGGTCGGCGAGCACCTTGAGCGTGACTGCGTCGGTGTCGATGGCAAAGCCTGCCGCACCCATCGGCGCGTCAAACTCGGAGAGCAGCTCGTCGTATCTGCCGCCGGAGAGCACCGCGTCGCCGATGCCGTTGATGTAGCCGGTGAACACAATACCGGTGTAGTAATCGTTGCGCTGAACCAGACCGAGGTCGATAATCAGCTTGTCGCCTAAGCCGAGGCTGAGCAAATTGGAATAGATGTGATGTAAGTAATCGAGCGCCTGCGCCGCCTTGGTGTCTGCGCAGATGGCCTGTGCCTTTTCAAACACTTCCTCACCGCCGAACAGCGACGGAAGGCTGCGAATGGCGGAAACCGCGCGGCAGGGCGACAGCTTATCAAGCAGATTGTTGAGCGCGGAGTAGTTTTTTCCCTCGATGGAAAGGCGGATTTTTTCCTTGTAATCCTCGCTGATGTCAAGCTCGTCGGAAAGCGCGTCGAACACTTCGGCGTGACCGAGCTCAATGCGAAAATCCGTTGCGACCGATTGCAGGGTTTGAATGGCGGTGGTGAGCACCTCCAAATCGGCGCGTACACCCTCGGTCCCAATCAGCTCAACGCCCATCTGCATCATTTCGTTTCGTCTGCCGGTGAGTGTGGGATTGTTGCGGTAGACCGCCTGCTTATAATAAAGACGGACAGGCATGACATTGTTTTTCAGGCGTGACGACACCATACGTGCAATCGGCAGGGTGGAATCGGGGCGCGCCACCATAAGCCTGCCCTTGTTGTCGGTCATCTTGAACATATCCTCCTGCGAAATGCCGCTGCACGGCAGCGAAAACACATCGTAAAATTCAATGCCGGGCGTAATCACCCGTTTAAAGCCCCTGTCCGCAAAGACCTTTTCGATTCTGCCGCAGACGTCGTCCATGGCGGCGCATTCTGCAAACAGAAAGTCCTTGGTGCCCTCGGGGGTGATTCTCAAATATTTTTTCATAATACCCTCTCAAAACACTTTAGCGTGCTAATATGGTAATATACTACCACAATAAATTATTTTTGTCAAGGCTTGCCGCACAATCCGTTTCGTAATTGTGCGGCAGCTCGGTTAATGTTTAATGTTGTCGTTAAAGGAGGCTTCTTCCTCTCCCTCACCGTTCGTTTCGCCCTCAGTCTCGTCATCATCGTCACCGCCGAGATGAATGAACTTCATAAGCTTTTTCTTCTGCTCCAGCTCACGCTCGGCGCGCAGCTTCTTTTGCTCCTCGGCAATTTCGGTGTAGTTGAGCACCTTAAAATCGAGCGCCTGCTGGGCAATTTTGCCCTTGTCGTCAATCTTGTTGCGCGCTTTTTTGGAAATCAGCGTGTACACAACGGCATAAATCGGTGTGCCGAGAATAAAGCCCGGAATGCCGAACAGCGCTCCGCCGACAATGACGCTGAACAATACCCAAAAGCTGGAAAGACCAACCTGGTTGCCGATAATCTTCGGCTTTAAGATGTTGCCGTCGATTTGCTGAATGACAAAGGCAATCACGATGAACCACAGCGCGAGCCACGGGTCAATCAGCAGCAGAATGAACGCGCTGGGGATGCCGCCGATGAACGGTCCGAAAAACGGAACGATGTTGGCGATGCCGCAGAGCACGGCAATCAGCGAAGCATACGGGAACTGGAACGCAGAGAGCGTGACGAAAAAGATTAGGCCGATAAGCGCGGAGTCGAGAATGTCGCCCACCAAAAAGCGGCCGCACTTGGTGTCGGTGATGTCCACGATTTCATAGACCTTCGGAAGATACTTAATCGGAATGAAAGCCACCGCCAAACGCTTAATCTGACGGCAGAGCTGTTCCTTGTAAATCAGGAAGTAGATGGAAATAATAACGCCCATCAGGGAGTTATAAATGCCGGTTGCCGCATTAGACACGAAGGATTGCAGCCAATTGAGTATGCTCTTGGTCAAATCCTGACTGCCTGTGAAGAAGTCGGTGATTCCCTTGAACACATCGTCAAACGAAATGCTCTGGAAGAACGGAATCTTCATTTCGGTAACTTGGTTAAAGAAACCGCGCACCGAGCTCTCAATGGTCTTAAAGTAGGTCGGGAAGTCCTGAACCAAATTAGACAGGTTGTTGATAATTTGAGGAATCAACAGGATAATTAATGCGGCGATGATGGCAAAGGTAGCTAAATAAGTGATGATAAGCGCCAGCGGCATGCGCAGTTTTTTGAGCCACTTGTGCTTACTGCCCATTTTTCCGAACGCCTTGTTGTAGAGAAACTTGTAGGGAAAGTTAAGAATATAGGCAATCAGGAAACCGATAAAGAACGGCATCAAAATGCCCAGCACCATCTTTAACAGGTTCCAGAACCACGAAAGGTTGAGGAAGAAGAAAAGCAGGCACACCGCAAATGCGATAGCGATGAGGATATTCTTCATGGTAAACAGGTTTTTCTTCAAGCGTATCACTCCTTAAAACAAAGACATTTGCGAGCTTTCGGGAAGCCCTTTGAGAACGCCCACGGAAGCGAGCGTTTCAATGACAGCCTTTGTGACTTTTGTTTTGATTTGCAAATCCTCGATGGAAAGATATTCCTTGGTCTTCTTTCCCACCTCGGCAAGCGATTCGGCAGCGGCGCCGCCGACGCCCGCAAGCGAGGAGAATGGCAAACGGATTTTTCCATCCTCAACCATAAACATCTTTGCGTCGGATTTGTAGATATCGACCGGCAGAACCTCAACGCCGCGCGCCATCATTTCGTTGACGATTTGCAGCGTCGCGTAATCCTTGTCGTCCTTGTCGGTGGATTCGTGCGCGTTTTGCATTTGCTTAATTTGGTTCATGCGCGTGCGCACCGCGCTGTGGCCCTGCATGAGCAGTGCGCCGTCGATATTGTCGCTGCGCACGGTGAAGTACGCGGCGTAGTATTCAGTGGGTTTATGCACCTTATACCATCCCAGCCGCAGCGCCGCAATCATATATGCCGCGGCGTGCGCCTTCGGGAACATGTATTTGATTTTCATGCACGAGTCGATGTACCATTCGGGCACGTTGTGTTCGCGCATCGCCTTAAAGTGCTCCTCGGTGAGCAGCTTGGTGGCGTTGC
This sequence comes from uncultured Ruminococcus sp., assembly GCA_902797525.1. GTDB lineage: Bacteria > Bacillota > Clostridia > Oscillospirales > Acutalibacteraceae > Ruminococcoides. Next base: position 19,052 of record CADBSZ010000001.1, read on the forward strand.
CCTTACGCACGATTTCCATGATTTTGAACGCCATGGAATCCTCGAGTCCCTTGTGCATAAGGTAGGTCATAATCGAGTCACGGGTACCGATAACCTCCGAGATAGTGCAGGTGCCGTTGTGAATCAGCTCCTGCGCGTTGCCAAGCCAAACGTCGGTGCCGTGTGACAAGCCTGAAATTTGCAGCAGGTCGGTAAAGGTTTTCGGTTTTGACTCAAGCAGCATGCCGCGCACAAAGCCGGTGCCGCATTCGGGAATGCTGAACGTGCCGGTTTCGGAGTCGATTTCATCGGGCGTGACGCCGAGCGCCTTGGTGGAGGTGAACAGCGACATCACGTCGGGATCGCTCATCGAAACCTTCATAACGGGAATGCCCGTAAACAACTCAAGATAATGATAGATTGTCGGAACATCATGGCCGAGCTCGTCGAGCTTGGTGATGGTGTCGTGGATGGAATGGAAGTCGAAGTGCGTGGTGATGTTGTCGGACTTCATGTCATTGGCAGGATGCTGTACGGGACAGAAGTCGTAAACCTCGTTGGTGCGCGGCACAACAACCATGCCGCCGGGGTGCTGACCGGTGGTGCGTTTAACGCCGGTGCAGCCCTTTGCAAGCCGCTTGATTTCTGCCTTGTTGCAGGAAATGGCGCGCTCCTCAAGGTATTTTTTTGCAAAGCCGATAGCGGTTTTTTCCGCAACGGTGGAGATGGTGCCTGCCTTGAATACGTTGTTTTTACCAAACAGCTCTTCGGTGTAGCGGTGGGATTTGGACTGATATTCACCGCTGAAATTCAGGTCAATATCAGGCACCTTGTCGCCCTTGAAGCCAAGGAAGGTTTCAAATGGAATTTCGTGGCCGTCGCGGTCCATCGGCGTGCCGCATTCGGGGCAGTCCTTCGGCGGCAGGTCAAAGCCGGAGCCGTAGCTGCCGTCGGTGATAAATTCACTGTGCTTGCACTTGGGGCAAACATAGTGCGGACACAAGGGATTAACCTCGGAGATACCCGACATGGTGGCGACGAAGGACGAGCCGACCGAACCACGCGAGCCGACCAGGTAGCCGTGCGCCTCGCTGTCGGCAACGAGCTTTTGGGCGGTCATATAGAGCACCGAGAAGCCGTAGGTGGTGATGGAGTTGAGCTCCTTGTCAAGCCTTGCCTTAACGATTTCGGGCAGCGGATCGCCGTATTTTTGCTTAGCGCGCTCCCAGGTGATGCTGATCAGCTGCTCCTGCGCGCCCTCGATGTACGGCGGAAAGGTGCCCTTGGGAATCGGGCGGATGTCCTCGCACATGTCGGCGATTTTGTTGGTGTTGGTGACAACGACCTCATACGCCTTTTCCTTGCCGAGCCACTCAAACTCCTTGAGCATTTCGGCGGTAGTGCGGAAATACAGCGGCGCCTGGTTGTCAGCGTCCTTGAATTTCAGCGCGGCCTGCAAAATTTTGCGGTATTCGCTGTCGGACGGATCCATAAAATGCACGTCGCAGGTGGCGACGACGGGTTTGTTCAGCTCCTTGCCGAGCTTGATGATGGTGCGGTCGATTTCGCGCAGCTCGTCAACCGTGCGGAAAGTGCCGTTGCGAATTAAAAATTCATTGTTGCCCGAGGGCTGAATTTCAAGATAATCGTAGAAGGAAGCAATTTGCTTGAGCTCGCCCCACGGCGCGCCTTTGAGAATGCTTTTGTAAAGCTGGCCTTCGCAGCACGCCGAACCGATAATTAAGCCCTCGCGGTGCTTAACCAGCTCGCTTTTGGCGATTCGCGGTTTTTTGTAGAAGGTTTCGAGGTGCGCGGTGGAAATCAGCTTGTAGAGATTTTTCAGACCGGTATTATTCTTTGCAAGAATAATTTGATGATAGGTCGGCAGCTTTTTGAAGTCGCCGCCGGCAATTTTGGTGTTGATGTCCTTTACCGTGGTGATGTTGTAGTCGTCGCTGAGGCGGCTGCAAAGCGAAATAAAAATTTTCGCCAGAATCTCGGCATCGTCGGTGGCGCGGTGGTGGTTGAAGCTTCCCAGGCGCAGATAATTGGCGACGGTGTCGAGCTTGACGTTTTTGATGTCGGGCAAAATTGCGCGCGCGATGGCGACGGTGTCGATAGAGGTGTAGGTGTAGTCGCGGTGCATGTTTTCGCACGCGCGGCGGATAAACGAGGTATCAAACGGCGCGTTGTGCGCGACGAGAATGTTGTCGCCGGCAAATTCGAGAAAGGCGGTGACGGCGTCCTTTTGCGAGGGCGCGTCCTTTACCATGTCGTCGGTGATACCCGTGAGCTGGGTGATTTTGGCAGGAATCGGCATTTCGGGATTGGCAAAGGTGGAGAAAACATCGGTAATTTCGCCGTTGACCACCTTGACCGCGCCGATTTCGGTAATCTTATCGCGCAAAGGCGACAAGCCTGTGGTTTCAATATCAAAGCAAATGAAGGTGCCGTCCAGCGGCGCGTCCTGAGCGCCCGAAACAGATTCGACCAAATCGTCCATAAAGTAGGCTTCGGTGCCGTAAATGAC
>CADBSZ010000002.1 GCA_902797525.1 uncultured Ruminococcus sp.
CACGCCGCCAGCATGGCGGCAATCAATCGTTTCATCGCTTTTCTCCGTGTGGGTTAAATCAAAACACCGTTACAATGGTCAATTTCGTGCTGGATAATTTGCGCCGTAAAGCCGGCGAAGGTTTTTGTTTGCGTGTGAAATCCGCTGTCCTGAAAGCGCACGCGAACGCTCTGCCAGCGTGTGGTTTTGCGCGGCGCGCCGAGCAGCGACAAGCAGCCCTCCTCTGTTTGATAGGGCTGCGACTTGCCGACGATTGCGGGGTTGAACATCAGCAGCACCGTGCCGCCGTCGCTGACCGCAATAATGCGCTTTCGCTCCCCTATCATGTTCGCCGCCATTCCCACGCAGGTTTCGCGGTGCGCCGCCAGCGTGTCTGCCAAATCGCGCGCCGTGCCCAAGTCGGCAACGGTGGCAGGCTTTGACGGAATGCCGAGAAACAGCGGATCGTGAACCAATTGCTTTACCATAACCGCCCCTTAAAGCTCAGGCTCAAAGGCAGGCATGAGCTGTAATTTAAACAGGTTGACCTTGTGCTTATAGTCAATGCGCGCCTTGGCGTCGGCGTCGTCGATTTCGCCGGTGCGGATGTAACGGTCGAGCACCGCATAGGTAAAGCCGAGGTTGTCCTCGTCGGTTTTGCCGCACAGGCCGTCGCTCGGCACCTTGTCAACCAGCTCTGAGGGCAGGCCGAGCAGACGTCCGATCTGCTTCATTTCATCGACGGTCAAATGCGAGCACGGGCTGAAGTCGCCCACGCTGTCGCCGTAGCGTGTGGAATAGCCCACCCAGTCCTCGGACAAATTGCAGGTGTTGGCAACCCTGCCGTTGTGGCACTGCGACACGGCGTAAAGCGTTGACATGCGAATACGCGGCGGCAAATTTTGGCGCGCCTGTTCAGTGACCTCAAACGGAAGCTGATTGAGCACGCCGTCCACCGCGTCCTTAATATTGATGATAAAATACTTGATTCCGAGCGTGTCTACCAGCAGCTGCGCCTTGTCGATATCCGCCTGCTCGCCGTTGGGCATCAGCACGCCGATTACCCTGTCTCTGCCGAGCGCTTCCACGCACAGCGCAGCGACAATGGAGCTGTCCTTGCCGCCCGAAATGCCGACAACAGCGTTGCAGCCCTTGCCGTTTTCCTCAAAGAAATCGCGAATCCACTGCACGCAATCGTTCTTAATTTTTTCCGCGTTAAACATCGTTTTCCCTCACTTTATTTCAATTTGACAGCTTTTCATGGTTTCAATCGCCGCTGCGTGTTTTTCGGGCGTTACGCCGGCGCAGCACGCCGCGTCAACCGAAATCGGCATTTCGCGAAAATGCGCCTTGAGCAGCAGCGCGTTGCTGACCACGCAAATATCGGTGCACAATCCGACCAGCTCCAGCGTAAAAGCCTCGCCGCCGGCGGCTTTCTCAATCAAGCCGGGCAAGTCCGTGGAGCCGAAGGTCAGCTTTTCAACGGGCGTATAGCCCTTTTTTTCGAGCGCGGCGGCAACATCGTGATTCAGCTGCCAGCCGTCGGTATCCTTTATGCAGTGCGCCACGGGCAAATGCGCGCCCTCGGCGGTTTGCAGATAATTGTCAAAATGCGTGTCGAGCGTAGCGAAGATTTCGCCGTCAAAGTCCTCGATTTTGTTGACGACATTGGGCACAACCGCAACCGCTTCCGCGGTGCCGAGCGCGCCGTCAACAAAATCCTTTTGCATGTCGATTACAATTAAAAAATGCTTCATGGCTTCTCCTTTCGTGCGGCCCGGCCTATTCGATAATCGCGCCGATTGACCTTAATTGAGTCAGCACATCGGCGACATCCGCTTCCATCTGTTTGCGGTCGCCGTCAAAGCGCGCGCACATCGCCTCAACGATTTCTTCCTCGGTCGCGCCGCGCTCCAAACAGCGCAAAATCACCTCGACGGACTTGTTGCCGCGCGCCACGCCGTGAAAACCGGCGTTTTCAACCGGCACCAGCATCGTCATGCCGTCGATGTTATGTACAATAAAATCAGAACTCAGCTTCATAACACACTTCTTTTCTTTTTAATCAGGTATTACGCCATTTTTTTGAGGAGTCCGCTGACCAGAACCGCAAAGCTTTTGGAAGCGTCGTCGGAGGAGCTTTGCACTTCTTCATGGGATATTTTCTCCTGCATGCCCGCCGCCATGTTTGTAATGCAGCTGATTGAGCACACGCGCATACCCATGTGCCGCGCGGCAATTGTTTCCACCACCGTGCTCATGCCGACCGTGTCGGCGCCGAGGCTGCGGTACATCTTGATTTCGGCGGGCGATTCATACTGCGGGCCGGTAGTCTGCACCATCACCCCTCGGTGGACGGGAATCTTGTTTTCGTTCGCGACGCCTTCAACGATAGCGTTCAGCTCTTCGTCAAAAGCATTCGTCATATCCACAAAGCGGTCGCCGAGCTTGTCGATGTTCTCTCCTGTCAGCGGAGACGGCACAAAGCTCGAAATATAATCCACATTCAACACAAAGTCGCCCACGTTGTAATCGGCGTTGATTGCGCCGACCGCGTTGGTGAGAACAACCGTTTCGGCTCCCAGCAAGTGCAGCACGCGCAGCGGCAGCACAACCTCGTGAATATCATAGCCCTCGTAATAATGCACTCTGCCGTTCATGACAACGACCTTTTTGCCTTCAATTTCGCAAAAAATCAGCGTGCCGTCATGACCGGCAACCGTGGACACCGGAAAGCCCTCAATTTCGCTGTAGGGAATCTCGGCGACAATTTTCACGCTGTCGGCGTAATCGCCCAAGCCACTGCCCAACACCAGCACAATATCCGGCACAAAGTCCGTTTTTTCACGAATCTGCTTGACGCAGCGCTCCAGACGGGCGTAATAGTCGTCCGCTTCAAACGCTACCTGAACGCTCTCCCATTCGCCTTTTTCGGCGGCTTGATTGCCGGCTGCCGCACAGCCTCCGAAAAGAGACACAAGCGTTAAAATCAGGAACAAAGATAAAATCTTTTTCATAGCCGCCTCCTCCGTGCCGACGAAAAAAGTAATTTCAGCACCTGTCAAATACGGGCGCTGCTTTCATTCTATTATAAATGTTTCTGTGTAAATGTCAATGTTGATTCAAAAGCAAACATGAAAATCCGGGAATGGGATGATTACAAAAAAACTGAAAGCCGGCTTATGAAGCCGGCTTTTTGTTGTATGGAACTTTCGCAGATGTTTTATACCAATAGTAGACTTTCTGCTTTCTATCAGAGAATCGTATTATTCGCCGTAAAACTCGTTCATCTTTTCGCTGAGTATTGTCAAATTATAGAAATTCTCATAGGGATTTTCGCCTTCGGAGATTAAGTCCGCGTCAATCGGACAGCCAAAGTCCACGCTCTCGCCTGAATCAGCGACAATC
>CADBSZ010000003.1 GCA_902797525.1 uncultured Ruminococcus sp.
AGAGAAGGAGAGTAGAAAAACGCTGCCGCCGCTGTATTCTCTGACAGAGCTTGTTATCGTTTTTTTAAAACAGCGGTTGACAGGATAAAGCGGCATAACGAATGAATCAAGCCAAAGGCGCACTGTCGGCCGCGGTTTCGCGGCTAGCGGTAGCCGAGTTCGGTTTGATAGCCGATGATGAGATTGATATTGTGCAGCTCATACTGATTTAATACGCTCGAATCAAAATCGGCAGGGGAGATGGTGCCGTGATACCAGCTTTGCGCGTTAAAATACGCCTTAATTGACGGATCGGAGAAAATACGTCCGCGCCGCGCGAAAATCTCATTCAGTGCAAGGTTCAGCTCCTCCTGGCTCAGTGAGCTAAGGTCGCTTTTGCTCAAATATTTGCTGTCGGAGTCAGGCAGCAAATAGCCGTCCGTGCCGTGTTTTGCGCTTGTGGGCTTGGTCGATTCGGTGGAATCCGTCGATTTTTCCTTTTTGGGATTGGTGGTGAATTCCACAACGTCGTTTTCTTTGCCCTTAGAAAGCCGCACAACGGCTTCCTCGCTGCGCATGAGCTGCGCGTCCTTGTCGGGTGTTTGCGCAATCACATAGCCGCGCGCCACGGAGTCGCTGTATTCACGGATAATGCGGTATCTCACGCCCGATTCATTCAGCTTTTTGTACGCGTCGGCTTCGGACAGGCCCGTTACATCCGGCATGGTGAAAAGCCGCGCCGCTTCGTTCTCGGTTAGGGGCTGTGTGGTTGCGGCTTCCTCGGTAGAGGGTACGGTTGCGGCAACAGTTGTCGGTGCGGCGTCCGTTTCTGTGGCGGGATTAAAAAAGAAAATATAGGCGAGAAAGCCTGCCACGGCAAGCGTGATCACTACTGCCGCGACAATGGCGACAACAAGCGCCGCGCCGCCCTTTTTCGGCGGCTCATAGTCCTCGGGATAGCCGTATTCGTCCTGCGGCAGCGCGTCGGGCTTTTCCGCTTGATTTTCCGGGTGGGCTGCCTGTTCTGCGCCGGTCAAATAATGCGGCGTTCGTCTGACGGCCCTGGGCGCAGAAGGAGGGTTGTTTTTTAATGGTTTCATCTCGGTTCTCCTGATGTTAAGTGGGGTGCCAGGTGTGTGTCAATTCGTGTTGATTTTATTGTATGCTTTTTTGCGGATTTTGTCAATCGAAAGTGTTATGCGCGGAAAAAGCTGACAAAATTTTGTTTACAATTTGCAGGATTCGTTTTATAATATGGATAGAATTTTTTTCAGGAGGTCAATGATGAAGGCATTAATTGTATATTATTCCATGAGCGGCAACGTAAAGCAGACGGCGCAGCAGATTGCCGGCGCAACGGGTGCGGATTTGCTTGCGCTTTATCCCGTGAAGGCGTATCCCGACAAGGGCGCCAAAAAGTTTTTGTGGGGCGGCAAAAGCGCCTTGATGGGCGACAAACCGAAGCTGCAGCCCTATATCTTTAACGCGGAAAAATACGACACCATTATCCTCGGCTTTCCTGTGTGGGCAAGCAGCTATGCGCCGCCGATTCGCACCTTCATCGAGGACAACCGCGAGGCGCTTGCCGATAAGCAGCTTGCGGCGGTGGTGTGCTTTATGGGCAGCGGCGACGGGCGTGCGCTCAAAAAGCTGAAAAAATCGCTCGGCGTCGATTCACTCAAGGCGGAGCTTGTGCTCAACGAGCCGAAAAGTCAGCCGAAGGAAGCGGTTGCGGCAAAGGTCGAAGAATTCTGTGCCGCACTGAAAGCGGAATAAGATGATTCGGGTCGACTTAATCACCGGCTTTCTCGGCTCGGGAAAAACGACTTTTTTAAAGCGCTACGCGCAGTATCTGCTCGGGCAGGGGTTGAAAATCGGCATTCTCGAAAACGACTACGGTGCGGTGAATGTTGATATGCTGCTGCTGCGCGACCTCGAGGGCGAAAACTGCGGCTTGGATATGGTGGCAGGCGCCTGCGACGCCGACTGCCACAAGCGCCGCTTTAAAACAAAGCTGATTGCCATGGGCATGAGCGGCTATGACCGCGTACTGATTGAGCCTTCGGGCGTGTTTGACGCGGACGAATTTTTTGATTCACTTTACGAGGAGCCGCTTGACCGCTGGTATGAAATCGGCAGCGTGATTGCCGTGGTTGACGCGAGCCTTGAGGACGGGCTGAGCGACAGCGCGGATTATCTGCTCGCTTCACAGGCGGCGAACGCCGGTAAAATCGTGCTCAGCAAAACACAGTATGCAAGCGCGGATGAGGTGCAAAGCACCGTCGCGCACATTGAGGCCGCGCTGAAAAAAGTGCAGTGCAAACGGCAGATTCGCGGCGACATTATCGCAAAGGACTGGAGCGCGTTTACCGATGAGGATTTTGCCGCCGTGATGAACAGCGGCTATGTCAGCGAAAGCTATGTCAAGCGCGGCACCACCGACGACAGCGGTTTTCGAACGCTCTATTTTATGAATCAGCCGCTGAGCGCCGAAGAATTACAAAAAAGCGCGCAGGCGGCGTTTGACAATCCGAAGTGCGGCAGGGTGTTCCGCGTCAAGGGCTTTGTCAAAGACGGCAGCGGATGGACGGAGTTTAACGCCACGCGGCAAAGCGCGGAACAGCGCCCGATTGCCCGCGGTCAGGAAATTGTCATTGTTATCGGCGAACACCTGAATGAAGCGGAAATCCGGCGGCTGTTTGAACGAAAATAATTCCACACAAGAAAAAACGGCGGAGCGTTCCGCCGTTTTTTGCGCTTAAAATAATGTGATACCGAACAAATGGAGCACCCATAATATCACGCCGTACAGAACCGCGGCGGTGGTGCCGTACACCAGCACAGGGCCGGCGATAATGAACATCTTTGCGCCGACGCCCGTGATAAAGCCCTCCGACTTGAATTCAATGGCAGGGGAGGACATCGAGTTGGCAAAGCCCGTAATCGGCACCAGCGTGCCGGCGCCTGCCTTGCGCGCCAGCTTGTCATACACGCCGGCGGCGGTCAGCAGAATACCGATAAAAATTAACGTGACCGAGGTCAGGGTTTTTGCCGCGTCCTCCTCAAGTCCCCACAGCTGATAGAGCTCAAAAAGCAGTTGCCCGGCGGTGCAAATGCCGCCGCCGACAACAAACGCCCGAACGCAGTTGAGGGCAACTTTGCTTTTGGGCGAATTTTTTTGAACAAGCTTCGCATATTCCTGTGTCGTCATGCGAAAACCAATCCTTTCATGTGATGATTTTGTGATAGAAAGCTGTCAACTTTTTATCTGAGAATAGTATTACTAATATTCTTTTCCGAAAAAGCGGAATTATGTTGATTTTATCACTTTATTTTTTTTTGCTTTTGTTGTATAATAAAACATATCTATACAATGGGGGCGAAGGGCTTGGAGCATTATCTTGACAACAGCGCAACCACGGCGGTCAGCCGTGCGGCGGCCGACAAGGCATATCGGATAATGACCGAGGTTTACGGCAACCCTTCCTCACTTCACAACAAGGGACTTGACGCGGAGCATGAGCTGGAGCGTGCGCGCAAAGCCGTTGCCGCAAGGCTCAGGGTCAGCCCCGGGGAACTGTACTTCACAAGCGGCGGCACCGAGGCAAACAACACTGCGCTGTTCGGCGCGGCACATGCCAACGCGCGCGAGCGCCGCAGGATTGTGATTTCCGCTGTGGAGCACAGCAGCGTTACGGAAGCGGCGGCGCAACTGGAAGCCGAGGGCTTTGAGGTGGTGCAGATTCAGCCGCAAAGCGACGGAATGGTGCATGCCGGGGACGTTGCCGCGGCAGTGGACAAACACACCGCGCTGGTGTCCGTTATGCTCGTCAACAACGAAACGGGCGCCATCATGCCCGTTGCGGATATTTTTAATGCTGTAAAAGAAATAAATCCTGCCGCACTGTGCCACACCGACGCGGTGCAGGCGTTTGGCAAGCTCGACATAAAAGCCAAATCGCTCGGCGCGGATATGATCAGCGTCAGCGGTCATAAGGTGCACGCGCCGAAGGGCGTGGGCGCGCTTTACGTCAAAAAGGGCGTGCGGTTGGTTCCGCACGTGTTTGGCGGCGAGCAGGAGGGCAGGTTCCGTCCCGGCACCGAGCCGCTGCCTGCGATTGCGGCGTTCGGCGTTGCCTGCGATGAATTTGACGTCCTCGGCAATTACGAAAACGTTGCCGCGCTCAACCGCTATGCAAGAGAAAATTTGTTGCAAATCGGGGGCATTGTGCTTAATTCGCCCGAAAACGCACTGCCGTATGTGCTCAATTTTTCGGCAGGCAGGGTGCGCAGCGAAACCATGCTCCATTTTTTGGAGGAGCGCGAAGTGTATGTTTCCTCGGGAAGCGCCTGCGCAAAGGGCAAGCCGAGCCATGTGCTGCGCGCGCTCGGACTGTCGCGCGACCGTGCCGACAGCGCGCTGCGCGTCAGCTTTTCAAAATATAACACGACCGCCGACATCGACGCCCTGTGTGAGGGAATCGCCTTGGGCTTAAAGGTGTTGGCGCACCGATAAAGAGGTCATATGAAAGAAATTTTGTTGTTAAAGGACGGCGAAATCGTCCTGAAGGGACTCAACCGCCGCCAGTTTGAGGACGTCCTCAAAAAGAATATCAAAATCGCGCTTCATTCGCTGGGCAGGTTTGAAATCACCTCCGCTCAGTCCACCATCAGCGTCCGTCCGCTCGACGACGGCATTGATTTGGACGAGGCGAGCGAACGCGTGTCGCGCGTATTCGGCATTGTCAGCTTTTCACGCGCCGCGCTGTGTGAGGAAAAAAGCATGGAGTCCGTGCTTGCCACCGCGCCCGTTTATTTGGAAAAGCAGCTTCGCGCCGCCAAAACCTTTAAGGTGGAGGCAAAGCGCAGCGACAAAAAATTCCCCTTAAAATCCCCCGAAATCTGCCGCGAGCTCGGCGGCGTGATTTTGAGCAAATATCCGCACCTCAAGGTTGACGTGCATCATCCCGACGTGACCGTTTATGTGGAAATCCGCGATTTCGGCGCGTATGTTCACGCCGATTCCCTGCGCGGTGCAGGCGGCATTCCCGTCGGCACCGGCGGCAAGGCGGTTATTTTAATCAGCGGCGGCATTGATTCACCCGTCGCGGCGTATATGATGGCAAAGCGCGGTCTGCGGCTTACGGCGGTGCATTTTGCCAGTCCGCCCTACACCAGCCGCCGCGCCGAGGAAAAGGTGGTGCGCCTGCTTCAAAAGGTCAGCCGCTATGCAGGTCCCATGACCATGTACACCGTGCCCTTTACCAAATTGCAGGAAAAGCTCCGCGATGACTGTCCCGAGGAGCTGTTCACGATTATCATGCGCCGCCTGATGATGGAAATCTCGCAGCGGATTGCGCGCGACAACGACTGCGCCGCGCTGATTACGGGCGAAAGCCTGGGTCAGGTTGCCAGCCAGACCATCGGCGCGCTCAACTGTACGGACGAAGCCGCCGACATGGTGGTGTTCCGCCCCTTAATCGGCATGGACAAGCAGGAAATCATTGACATTTCCTATAAAATCGACACCTACGAAACCTCCATCGAGCCGTATGAGGACTGCTGCACGGTATTCACGCCAAAGCATCCGCGCACCAAGCCCGTGCTCAAGTTCGTTAAGGAAGCGCAGCAGCGCGCAGGCTTTGAACCGCTGATTGAGGAAGCGATGCAAAACCTGAAGGTAACGCCGATTTATCCCGAAGCATAACGTTTCATTTGCAATAACGCACGAAAGGAAGGTCTTGCGTGTTCATTGAAATTTTAAATATCACTCAAAAAAAGGACGCACAGCCGTCCGCTCTGCAGTTCGGCGAGCTGAAAAACGCGCTTGAAAAGCAGGACGTCACGCTCAGGGGCGACGCAAAAAGTGTGCGCAACAGCGCCAAGGCAATTAACGCCGCGCTCGATTCCATCGCCGAATCGGACAGCAAGCCCGACGTTGTCGTCCTAACAGACGCGCTCGACTCCACAGACAGCGCCTCTTTTAAGCAGAACTTTGTTGAAACCGTGGCGGCTGCCGAGCGTGCCGAAAACGAGCCTGCGCCCAAGGACTATTGGAAAAAGCGCAATCAGGCGTTTAAGGAAGCGCGCGACAACAACGCGACCGACGAGGAGCTGAAGGCGCTGGAGGAAGAGTATGAGCTGAGCCGCAAAAAGGCGAAAATCTTTTCGCTGGGCGACTGCGGCAACGGCTATAAGGGCTATGCGTTCAGCTATCGCGGCTTGCGCGTGGCGGCTGTTCCCAAAACCGCGCTGACCGGCAGGGACGCAGCGGAGCTTGTCGCTTTTGCCGCAAAGGCAACGCAGGAAAAGTTTGAGGAAAACGCCGAAAAATATCCCGGCGGCTTCAGCGAGCAAAAATATGTTCCGGCAAAAACCGGCTTTGTCAACCGCTTCATTCCCATGCGCGGAGACGACAAAAAGGAAATCATCCGCAAAAGCGTCGTCATCGCGGCGGTGCTGGTGTTTGTCGGCGCACTGTGGCTGCTTTTTTACAACATGGTGTTTCTCAGCGTGCAAAACGCGCAGCTGAACGGCGAAATTCAAAAGGTCGCCCACAGCGCCGCTAAGGAAAGCGGCGAAACCCCCGACAAGGGCGACGGCGAAACCATCAACTGGGACGAGCTGCAAAAAATCAATAAAGAAATTGTCGGATGGATTGAGATAAAAGACACCAAAATCGACTATCCCGTGCTGTGGCACAAGGGCGACGACGCCAACGGTCAGTATTACCTCAACCACAACTACAAGGGCGACTACGACTCCTACGGCTGTATCTTCCTTGATTACCGCTGCAAAAACGGCACCAACAGCAAAAACATCGTGCTCCACGGTCACCACATGAACGACGGCTCGATGTTCGGCAACCTGCTCAACTACGGCGGCACCGAGGGCGACCTTGACTTCTATGAGGAAAACCCCACCATCCGTTTTGATACGCCGAGCGGCAACGGCACCTACAAAATCATTTCCGTTTATAAAACCAACACGCTCTCAAGTCACGGCGAGTTCTTCAACTACATGGTCGGCGACTTCCAGAACGAAAAGGACTTTATGAACTACGTCTATAACGTCCGCGTGCGCTCGATGATTAACTGCCCCGTTGACGTCAACGAGGGCGACGAGCTGATTACGCTGTCCACCTGCTCCTATGAATACACCAACTTCCGCACGGTTGTGGTGGCGCGCAAAACGCGCATCGGCGAGGACGCAACGGTTGACACCTCCAAGGCGAGCCTGAACAAAAACGCCGTTTGGCCGGAGGTTTACTACGCGACGCGCGGCGGCACCCGCCCAAAGGTAACGGATTTCTGCACCGCATATGAAAACAAGCAGATTGACTGGTACGACGGCACCTACACCTTTAAGGATCAAAAGGTGGTTCAGCCGACAACCGCTTCTACCGACCCGAGCAAAAAATCCACCGATCCAAACGCGACCGAGCCGGTTATTCTGTGCAGCGTCACGTTCATCAACTACGACGGCTCGTTCATCGAAAACCAAACCGTGGAATACGGCAAGGCGGCAAAGGCGCCTGCCGACCCGGTGAAGCCGAGCGACCAATATTACGACTACACCTTTAAGGGCTGGGGACTGGACTTCAAAGAGGTCAAAAGCGACATGATTATCGCGCCGGTATTTGAGCCGAAGCTCAAGCCCGAGTACACCCAAGCAGCGCAGTAGGAGGCAGCCATGAATTGCAGTATTATTTATTATTCGGCGCGCAAAACCTCCTTTTGCGAAAAGGCGCTGAAAAAAAGCTTTCCCGAGCTGGGGCTGAATTTGTGCGAGGCGGTGTTCGCCACCAAAAAGGAGGCGCTCGGCGACGCGCTGATCAAGGCGTTTGAAAAAACCGACGCTGTGTTTACGGTGGGAGGACTGGAGTTCGGCGACAACCGCAACGTGCGCGACATTCTTTCACAGGCGGCGGCAGGCAGCAATCCCGCGCTTTGCCGCAGGCTGAAAAACGAAGGCGGCGACGACGGTTATCTGATTCGCGCAGGCAAACAGCTTTTGGTCATGCTCCCCGACGAGCCGGAGCAGATTGAGCAAATCATGCGCGGCGCGCTTGCCGGCTATATCAAGACAGCAGAAACAAACCATATAGATGTGAGGTAATGAAAATGAGTACAGGTACATTTGAAAAATACGAATCCGAGGTTCGCTCCTATTGCAGACATTTTCCCAAGGTGTTCACCAACGCGCTGGGCGCGACGCTGACCGACGAGGACGGCAACGATTACATCGACTTTTTCTGCGGCGCAGGCGCAGTCAACTACGGTCACAACAACCCCTACATCAAGCAGAAGGTTGTCGATTATCTTTCCACAGACGGAATCATCCACGCGCTGGATATGTATACCGTTCCCAAGCGCAACTTCATTGAGGCGCTCGAAAAGAAAATCATCGAGCCGCGCGGCCTGAAATATAAGATTCAGTTTTGCGGCCCCACCGGCACCAATGCCATTGAAGCGGCGCTCAAGCTTGCCAGAAAGAAAACCGGCAGAAGAAACGTGTTTGCCTTTATGGGCTGCTTCCACGGCATGACGCTCGGCGCGCTGTCGCTCACCTCTGAAATGTACGCGCGCAACGGCTGCGGCGCAAGTCTTAACGACGTTACCCACATTCCGGCTCCCTATATGTTCGAGGGACTTGATGTGATTGAATACATGCAAACCCTGATTGACGACGACCACTCCGCCGTGGAAAAGCCCGCGGCGGTTGTGATGGAAACCCTGCAGGCAGAGGGCGGCATTCGTCCGTTCAGCAACGAATTTTTGCGCGACGTGCGCGCGTTCTGCGATAAAAACGACATTCTGCTGATTATCGACGACGTTCAGGTCGGCTGCTGCCGCACCGGCACCTTCTTCTCCTTTGAACGCGCCGGAATCGTTCCCGATATGGTGGTGATGTCCAAGTCCATCGGCGGCATGGGCATGCCCCTCGCCATTGTGCTTCTCAAGGAAGAGCTCGACTGCTGGAAGCCCGGCGAGCACAACGGCACCTTCCGCGGCAACCAGCTCAGCTTTGTGGCAGGCGCGGCGTCGTTTGACTATCTGCTCGAGAACAATGTGGAAGCCGAAACAAAGCGCAAGGGCGAAATTGTCAAAAGCTTCCTCGAAAAAGAGGTGCTGCCGCTCGACGAGCGCTTGGAGCTGCGCGGCATGGGCTTGATTTGGGGCCTTGATTTCGGAAAAATCGATCCGAATCTGTCCGAGGTTGTTATCGAAAAGTGCTTTGACGAAAAGGTCATCTGCGAATGTGCCGGCAGAAACGGCGCGGTGTTCAAAATCATGCCGCCGCTCGTTATCGGGGACGACCTGCTGATGAAGGGCTTGGAGATTGTCGCCAAGGCAGTCAAAGAAGCGCTCGGCAAGTAATTGTTGACATAAAAATAACCCACCCGATTTTTCAGTCGGGTGGGTGTTTTGTTGAGTGAGAAAGAATTATACTATTCTCTAATAAAATCCTTTCATATCTGCCGTGTAAAATTCCGCATAACTGCGTTGTCGTCCTCGAAATCCGACAGGATTCCTGCGTCCTCCGCCTTGTTCTGCGGAATATTCCATCGACATCTATTTTTAAGTCTTTTATCAGAGAATAGTATTAAATCTCCAAATCCCGGATAAAGGTTTTACCGCCGAAGGCAAAGGTGCCGCCGTCGATATACCAGGTGTTGGCGTTGAGGTTGGCGGCATTGTCAACCCAAATGTAGGTTTTTGAATCCGCGCCGTCGTCATAATTGAACGCCAGCATGCCGTTGCCCTCATCAAGCTCCGCCTTGCCGGCGCGCTGATCGCTTCCCTTAAAATGCGTAAAGGTCAGGTCGCGGTCAAAACGGATTTTGTCGGTGAAGTCAATCTGATTCACCCATGTGCCGGAAAGCGATTCTCCGAGCTGCGCGGCGCTCATGCCAAAGGAAGCTTCGTTGCCGGGCGGCAGGGTTTCGTTTGAAAGCGTCGGCTCCGCTTCGGTGGTTTGCGCGGCGGCAGCGGTTTCTGCTGCGGCGCTTTCGGTTTTGATGTCGTTGCTGCATGCGCAGAGCGCCGTAACGCCGAGTGCCGCGGCAAGCAGAATGAACAATAACTTTTTCATTTTGTTTCTCCTAAAATTCAATTCCGATTCTGCCCGTCAGACCTTTGTCAAACGGGTGCTTTATCTTTTTCATTTCGGTCACATAGTCCGCCTCGTCCAAAAAGCGCTGCGAGGGGTTGTGGCCGGTCATCACAATTTCAATGCTGTGGGGCGCGTTGGTAATAAATTCAAGCACCGTTGCGTCACTCAGCATGCCCTCGTTTATCGCGTCAAAAATTTCGTCGAGGACAATCATATCATACCGCTCTGAAAGCGCGGTGGCGGCGCTGCGCTCAAAAATGCCGCGGAACAGCACAGCCGCTTGCTGCTTTTCGGCCTCTGTCATTTCATTTGTGAATTTCAGCTCCGCCGGACAAGAGGTGAGGGTGACGTTTTCCGACTCCTTGAGCACGGTGCGTTCGCCCGAAATCCCGGTTTTCAAAAACTGCACGAACAGCACCTTCATGTTGCTGCCTGCCGCGCGCACGGCAAGACCGGCCGCCGCGGTGGTTTTTCCTTTTCCGTCACCGAAATAGATGTGAATCATATTGACCTCCTGCCAAGTGACATATATAATAGTATATGAATCGTCACAAGCTTGTGCTGCGTTTATTATACCGCATGTGGCATTATTTGGCAATAGCAACAAGTTGCACAAAAAGTGAGCAAAATGTTCGCAAAAGTTCTACACGCGAAAATTCGAGGAAAAATCCGTGAAATCCTTGCTTTTTAGCCCCATACAATGTATAATATGCTATGCGTGACTGCACAGATATGCGATGAAGCGGGAGGTTGCGGCAATTTGCCGGTTTTTCCGTGGAGTATGTCCGATTTTAAACCGGGCGATTACAATGAAAC
>CADBSZ010000004.1 GCA_902797525.1 uncultured Ruminococcus sp.
AGAGATTCATTCTCTTTTAATCTAATCTCTGCCATCTATCTTCCCTCCCATCTGCCATAAGGCATGGGTAATTTGCATAATTTGCATAGCTATTATACAATATGTAACGAATATTGTCAATAGAAATGACGAAATTTAGAAGAATTTTATTTATTTAGGCTTTACAACAAGATTTACAAGCTTTTTAGGAACTACGATTTCCTTAATAACGGCCATATTTTCGAGCGCTAAGGTCACTTTTTCGTTCTCTTTTGCAAGAGCGAGCACGGTGTCCTTGTCCGCGTCAACGGGAACATTCAGCTTTGCTTTAATCTTGCCATTAACCTGAACAACAATTTCAACGCTTTCGTCAACACACTTGCTCTCATCGTAAGCAGGCCACTTTGCTTCGGCGAGGATGCCGTCGCCGAGCTTGTTGGCTTCATAAACCTCCTCGGTGATGTGCGGCGCAAAGGGATTGAGCAGAATGGAGAAAATGCGCAGCTCTTCCCTGTTGATGGACTTCACGTTGGAAATATCGTTAATCAGCGCCATCAATGCGGCGATAGCAGTGTTGAATTTGATGTTCTCAATGTCGTCGCCGACCTTCTTAATTGCCTTGTGGAACGCAGATTCCAGCTCGGGACGAATGGCGTCGCCGTCGATGAGAATATTTTGCAGGTTCCAGTAACGCTCAATGAAACGGCGGCAGCCGCGAATGCTTGCCTGGCTCCAAGGAGCGGCCTTTTCAAAGTCTCCGATGAACATTTCATACAGACGCATGGTGTCGGCGCCGTATTCCTCAACGATTTCGTCGGGGTTAACAACGTTGCCGCGCGACTTACTCATTTTTTCGCCGTTTTCGCCGAGAATCATGCCGTGCGAGGTACGCTTTGCGTAGGGCTCGGGAGTGGGCACAACACCGATGTCATAGAGGAACTTGTGCCAGAAGCGGCTGTAAAGCAGGTGAAGCGTGGTGTGCTCCATGCCGCCGTTGTACCAGTCAACGGGCGACCAGTAGTTGAGCGCCTCTTTGGAGGCGAGGGCTTCACTGTTGTGGGGATCCATGTAGCGCAGATAGTACCACGAGGAGCCTGCCCACTGGGGCATGGTGTCGGTTTCGCGCTTAGCCTTGCCGCCGCAGCACGGACAAGTGGTGTTAATCCAGTCGGTCATGTTGGCAAGCGGCGATTCGCCGTTGTCGGTTGGCTCATAGGATTCAACCATCGGCAGCTTAAGCGGAAGCTCGCTTTCGTCAATCGGAACATAACCGCACTTGTCGCAGTGGACAATCGGAATTGGCTCGCCCCAGTAACGCTGACGGGAAAATACCCAGTCGCGCAGCTTGTAGTTGACCTTGGAGTGTCCTTTGCCCTCTTTCGTGAGCCAGTCGATAATTTTCACCTTAGCGTCATCAACGCTCAGACCGTCGAGCATGCCGGAGTTCACCATTATGCCGGTGGCGCAATCGGTGAAGGCTTCTTCCTGAACATTGCCGCCCTTAACGACCTCGATGATGGGCAAATCAAATTTTTTTGCAAACTCCCAGTCGCGGGTGTCATGCGCAGGAACTGCCATAATAGCGCCTGTGCCGTAGGACACGAGAACATAGTCGGAAATGAAAATCGGGATTTCTTTGTTGTTAACGGGGTTAATTGCACGAACGCCGTCAAGCTTAACGCCGGTTTTGTCCTTGGCAACCTCGGTGCGTTCAAAGTCGGACTTTCTCGCCGCAGCTGCCTGATAGGCGCGGATTTCGTCCATATTACCCAGCTTATCCGCCCACTTTTCAATCAGCGGGTGCTCGGGAGAAATAACCATGTATGTCGCGCCGTAGAGTGTGTCGGCACGGGTGGTGTAGACGGTCAAAATGTCACCGGTTGTGGTTTGGAAATCCACCTCAGCGCCGGTGCTTCTTCCAATCCAGTTTTTTTGCTGCGCCTTAACGCGCTCGGGATAGTTGACCAAATCAAGGTCGTTAATCAGCCTGTCGGCATACTCGGTAATTTTGAGCATCCACTGGGATTTTACCTTGTGGACAACCTCGCTGCCGCAGCGCTCGCACACGCCGTTGACAACTTCCTCATTGGCGAGAACGCACTTGCAGGAGGTACACCAGTTGACGTTCATCTCTTTTTTGTAGGCGAGATTATGCTTAAAGAGCTGAATAAAAATCCACTGCGTCCACTTGTAGTATTCGGGATCGGTGGTGTTGACCTCGCGGCTCCAGTCAAAAGAAATACCCAACGACTGAATTTGCTTTTTGAAGCGCGCGATGTTATTTTTGGTAACGATTTCGGGATGAATGTGATTCTTGATAGCGTAGTTTTCGGTGGGCAGGCCGAACGCGTCCCAGCCGATGGGATAAAGCACGTTGAGTCCCTGCAACCTTTTCTTTCTGGCTACCGTGTCAAGCGCGGTGTACGGACGGGGATGTCCGACGTGCAGACCTTGACCCGACGGATAAGGGAATTCAATCAGCGCGTAAAACTTTTCCTTGGTGACGTCGTCGCTCGCGTGGAAAACGCCCTTATCCTCCCAGATTTTCTGCCATTTCGGCTCTACAGCCTTATGATTGTATTTCAAAATAATCCCTCCATGAGATTTAATCTATTAGTTTTCCTGCAAGACGCCGCTGATGTCAACGGATTTTCCGTCTTGCCACATTCTGTCGAGATCGTAGAACTCGCGCGCCTCGTCGTTGAATACGTTGACGATAACATCAACATAGTCAAGCAAAATCCATGTGTTGGAACGGTAACCCTCGATGTGGCTGACGGAAATGCCTGCTTTGTCGAGCTGATACTCCACCTCATCGGCAAGCGCCTTGACATGCGTGGAGCTGTTGCCTGTGGCGATAACCATATAATCTGCCAACACGGAGATGTCGCCGATTTCAATTACCTGAATATCAAGACCTTTTTTGCCGTCAATGGCTTTAACGGCAAGCAGTGCCTGTTCGTAAGATGTCATATTACTGTCCTTTCCGGTTTAATACTAAGTCGTTATAACAAAAGATCTGGTCGGGATGAATCGCCGCTTCCTTGGAGGATAAATTTTGCAATGTGAACTGACAACTGAAAATCATAGCTTCCTCCAGGCTTTTGCGCGACTTTTCGCGCATGATGTCCGCACCGTTATAGCTGCGTTCGGCAGAGGTGTAGTCGGCGGTATAAATGATTTTTTCGAGCAGCGACATTCCTGCCCGTCCGGTGGTATGATAGCGGATGGCGTTAATAATATCGCTGTCTGAAATGCCGAGCCTTGTTTGAACATACACGCTGCCGCTGATGGAATGCCACAGCTTTGGGGCGTTTTGCTGAACGCTGTCTAAGATTATACCACCGTCGCGAATAATTTGCAACTGTTCGTCCTTTGGGATTTCCTTGGTGACGTCATGCAATATTCCGGCAACGTAAGCTTTGTTCTCATCACAGCCGTACAGCTTCGCCAGCACAACCGCTTCCTGCGCCACATTGAGACTGTGGGTGTAGCGGTAGTCCCCCATTAATTCTCGGATGATTTTAGGATAATCACATTCATTCATACTATCACTTCCGATACAATTCTGTTTGAAGGATATATTCATAAACCGCTGCCGGCAATAAGGGCTTCACCTTTTCGGGCGTGTGAATGTTATCGCGGATAAAGGTGGAGGATACCGTCATAACAGCGTGCGGCAGAATGAGCGCCCTTGCCCCCATCGGCCGAAGCGTTTCTTCATAAAAGC
>CADBSZ010000005.1 GCA_902797525.1 uncultured Ruminococcus sp.
CAGGCGACGCTTGAAACCCTGCAGGGAAGCGGCGATTTGTGCCGTTGGGGCGGCGACGAATTTTTGATTTTGTTCCACACCGACATCGACGCCGAAATGGTTTGCCGCCGCATTGTCGACGCGGTTCGCGCGCGCGAATTCTGCTTTGGCGACGAGCATTTTGCCGCCACCCTATCCGTGGGGCTGGCGGTTGCGCCCAACGGCGGAACGGATAACATTAACGCGCTGATTCATCAGGCGGACATCAATTTGTATCAGGCAAAAAACAAGGGCAAAAACTGCACCGTCTGCTCCGTGCCGGAGGCGCAGGACAGCTGACGGCAGCGTTGCCGTAACAACAAAGCACATTCGGTTTCCGAATGTGCTTTTCGTTTTGTTCAGCGTTGTGCCTTTATGCGCTGTTTTTCCGCATAAAGCAGCTTATCCGCCTGCGTCAGTTGTTCAAAAAAGTCGGCGGCGTCTGCCGGACGCGTCTGCACGCAGCCGAAGCTGCAGCCCAGGCCGCTGATTTTTTGCGCCATGATGTCGGTTGAAAAGCTCTCGCTGACCTTTTGCAGGGTTTGACGGAACTCATCGAGCGAAACATCCTTTTGAATCACCAAAAACTCGTCGCCGCCGTAGCGGTAAACGCATTCGTGCGGAAAAAAATCGAGCAAAAGCTGCGCGAAGCGTTCGAGCACCTCGTCGCCGCTGCGGTGGCCGTAGGTGTCGTTGACGCCCTTAAAGCTGTTGATGTCGCCCATCGCGATGCAAATGTCCGTGCCGACATAATCGGGAATGCTCTGATTGAGGGCATAGCGGTTTTGCAAACGGGTGATGCTGTCATAATTGGCGATGATTTCGAGCGAATCATTGAGCAGGTTCGCCTTGTTTTTCTCGGTAATATAGCGCGCGGTCAGGCGGTAGTTGAGCATGGCGCCGATGACCGTGAGAGACGCGAGCATCAAGTAGTTATAGGGGTTGATTAAGCCGCCGATGAAGCCGTATTCCAAAATCAGATAATGAATGATGTATGAGCCCATGATGACGGGTATGGTGAACGCGGGCTTCAGCTTGACAAACAGCGCCGCAATCAGCTCGACGGTGTAGAAGGTGAGGAGCTGCTGATGATTGACGTAGTTGTTGACGGAAACATACATCGCCCAGATAATCAGCGAAACGATGAAGCTGCCGATAAACGCCCTGACCGCCCACGGGTGGTTTTGGACGGTGCCGGGGCTTTTGAGCAGTCTGCCCGACACCAAAAAGCCCGTCAGACACAAAAGCACGCTCAGCCCCACACGAATCATCGCGGCGATTACCCCGCCGTTGCCGAGATTTGGAATATGAACGAAAAAATACACCGCTAATGAGATTGCCTGAATGATGCCGACAATCAGCGACACATAGTAGATGTTTTTGGCGTTCATCGTGTCAATTTCGAACTTTGTTGATTGATCAACCACCGGACTGAACCAAGATTTTAGCCAGTCTGTTAATTTATTCATAAAATCACCTCTCGTGATGGGGATTGCAGGTCAGTCGTCTGCGGCTCCATGTTGAGCGCGGCGACGCGGCGAACTTCCTCCTCCGCGTCCAAAAACGCCTGCGCAACAAGGGGGTCAAAATGCGATCCGGCGTCCTGACGGATGATATCGAGCGCCTTTTCGATGGTAAACGGCTCCTTGTAGCTGCGGCGCGACACCAGCGCGTCAAACACATCGGCAACCGCCATGACGCGCGCCGACAGAGGAATGTCCTCGCCGGCAAGTCCGGTGGGATAGCCCTTTCCGTTCCATTTTTCGTGATGATAAAGCGCGAGGTTTTTGGCTTCGGTCAAATAGCCGGAGTCCTCATCCACCAGCGCGATGGCCTTGTCGATCATTTTGCCGCCCTCGGTGGTGTGGCTTTGCATGATGTGAAACTCCTCGTCGGTGAGCCTGCCGGGCTTGTTGAGAATGACGTCGGATACGGTGATTTTTCCCACGTCATGAAGCGGCGCCGAGTTGACGACCTCGGTGATGTATTCCTCGCTCAGCTCGCCGGAATAAATCCCCTCCTTCTGCATTTGGCGAAGGATGATTTCGGCGTATGCCGCCGTTTTAAAAACATGGTCGCCTGTGCACCGGTCGCGGCTTTCCACCATGTCGGCAAGCACGAGAATCAGGCCGTTTTGCAGCTTGGTGAGCTGATTGCTTTTGCGCTGGGTTTCCTCGATGTAGCGCAGCGTTTTGCGCACCGCTTCACGGTAATCCTCATACAGCGTTTCGATTTCGTCGCCGGTGCGGATGTTGAGCGCGTCGAGCATGTTTTTCCAACGCTCGCGGGCCTCGGGCGTGTCGTAGCGCGAATGGCGCGACACATGCGCGATGGCGTTAATCGGACGGACGATGGAGCGCTCCGCCATCCAGACCGCATAGGTGCGGATAACAATTAAAAAGCCGAGAAACAGCGAAATGATTTTCGCCAAAAACGTAAACTCCTCGGAGCGCAGACGGTTCATTTCCATGTCCACGCCGATATAGCACTGCACCCTGCCCGCGCTGTCGGCAACCGGGTGATACACCGTCAGCAGCCAGCCGTATTTGTCGTTGGTGATGTCGGAGGGAACGGGCTGACCGGCAAGGAATTTGTCGAGATATTTTTGAACGGATAAATCGTATTGAATCACCTCGCCCGTTTCGTCGCCCTCAAGCTCGGGCGTGTCGGCGTCAAACACGACGTGCACGCCGTCGCCGCTGACGCGGTAAACATAGGCGTATTTGATTTCGGGCGTGATGTTGATGACGGTGGAAAGCAGCTCTTCAACGTCCTCATAGCCCTCGGCTGCCCTGCCCTTTGTCAGATATTCGTCAATGCGGTCGGCGTTGAGCTTTTCGGCAATGACGCGCGCGGCATAGCGGCCGTTTTCCTCATATTCGGCGATGGTGGAATTGTGGTACTGCAAAATGCAGACGCCGATTGCCGCCGTTGCAATCAGCGTTGTAGACGCCGCCACCACCAGCGTGACCTTCATGCGCAGCGACAGCCGCTTGCGGTTGTGCCGGTCGGTCTTTTCAAAGACGGTGACGTAATACCAGCTGCGCGTGTGGACAAAGTCCAGCAGCCTTGAGGGCAGCAGCTTGTAGATGACCAGCGCGATGACGGTGACAATCGCCTTGTCGGCAAGGTCAATCAAAAAGCTTGAGAGCAGGTTGGACGGAAAATAGCCCATCGGCACCGCGTTGTTGATGGCCGCCGCCATGTCAACCGCAAAGCCCTCGCCGAAGCTCAGCCCGTTAATCAGCCAGGTCAGCAGGCCGCCGGCAACGCCGCCCAAAACGGCAAAGATGAGAACGGCGAGCAGGATGTAGGGAATTTTGACGCGGCGCATTTTTTCGGCGAAGGACACCGCCGCCACGGCGATGAGCACGCTGATAATGCAGTAGTACATGGTGTATGAATCGGAAAACCCGTTGATGATATTCGTGAAAAATCCGACGGTGATACACGGAATGTAGCCGCCGAGCATCGCCGAAAGAATGGTGCCGATGTTGTCAATATACAGCGGCCATCCGAAAAGGGCGTTGAGCTTTGTGCCGAGAATATTCAAAAAAATTCCCGTGAGGATGACGCAAACAAGCGACACGCCTGTTTTCCACGGCGATTTTGATTTCATGATCGGTATCATAACACTCCTCCGCTTATTCTGCGCACAGCGCGCTCAGCGACTCTTTTTGCCGCAGCAGCGCGCCGAGCAGGGGCGCATAGTCCGTTTGGGTGCGCGCGCGCAGCAGCTCGGTGATTTCGCTGCAAACCTCATACATCGGCGTCAGCGAAAGGTTGCCCAGCACGCCCTTGAGCGCGTGCGCCGCCTCAAAGGCTTTGTCGAGGTCGCCTTGGTTCAGCGCCGCCCCGAGCGCGTCAAAATTGCCCTCTGCGGGTATCATATTGACCAGCCGAAGATACAGCGCCTCGTTGCCGTAGCAGCGCGCCAGCCCCTCGGCGGTGTTCGCGCCGAAGAGATTGAGCTTTTCAATCGTTATCATATGCGTTTCCCCCTGTGTGACATTCTTTTTTTATCAAATCGCCGAACCGTTCGGCAGGCAGCGGCGGTGAAAAATAATAGCCCTGCACAATGTCGCAGCCCATTTCCCTGAGCGCGTCAAGCTGCGCCTTTTCCTCAACGCCCTCGGCAACAACGGGCACCTCAAGAAAGGCGGCGATGTCCAGCACCAGCTTGACCAGCCGCAGGCTTTTGCTGTCGCTGAGCATGTTCCGCACGAACTGCATGTCAAGCTTTAACACATCTATCGGAATTTCGGTGAGCATATTCAGCGAGGAATAGCCCGAGCCGAAATCGTCCATTTCTATCTTAAAGCCGCTGCCGCGCAGGCTGTTGACCGCTTCAATCAGGCGGTCGGTGCCGTTTGCGTAGGCGGACTCGGTGATTTCAAGCATTAAATCGCTCGGGGCAAGCGCAAAATCCTCCACGATTTTGCACAGCTTGCGCTCCAGCTCCGGATCGAAAATATCAACGCGCGAAACGTTGACCGAAACGGGAACGGTGACGCCGTACTGCCGGCGCCAGCGTTTGATGTGCGCGGCTGCCTGCCGCCACACGAAGTAATCCACCTGGCGAATCAGTCCGTTTTGCTCAAACAGCGGAATAAAATCGCCGGGGCCGATGAAGCCGAGCTCGGGGTGAATCCAGCGAATGAGCGCCTCGGCGCTGGCAAGCACCGGGCGGTCGCCCTGAATTTTGTATTTCGGCTGAAAATAAACGGTGAAATCGCAGTTGTCAATCGCGTCCTGCATGTCGCCGATTAAGCGCTCGTGAAACACCGCGCGCTCATAGAGCTCGTTGTTGTAGCGCGCCGTCAGCGCGCCGTACTGTCCGCGAATACGGTCGCACGCCGCCTTTGCGCGGGTGAACCATCCCTCCGGCTCACCCGAAGCGCTTTCGCAGGAATAAACGCCGGCGCGCAGGCGCAGACTGCGCGAGCGCGAAAACGCCGCCAGCTCCTTTTGCATGTGCGCCACAAGCGGCTCGTAATCCTCCTGCCGCTCGCACAGGACGAAAAAGGTGTCGCTCTCGCTGCGGCAGGCGATGCCGTGAAGCGGCAAAAAGCTTTCGGCAATCAGCTCGCCGAACCGCCGCAAAACGCGGTCGCCCTCATCCCTGCCAAACAGCTCGTTAATCAGATGAAAGCGGTCGATGTTGAGCGCAAGGGCGTCCATGGGCTTGTCCGTCAGCGCGAGCAGGCGCTGCAAATACACAAAAAAGTAACTGCGCGTGTATAAACCCGAAACCTTGTCGCGCTCGGTGGAACGGATGATGCTTTTGTCCTCGCTGAGCTCGATAATTCTTTCGCAACGCGCCAAAATGACCTCGGGCATGTCGTAGGGCTTGGTGATAAAATCCGCCGCGCCCATGCGGATGCTGCGCACCTCGGCGGACTTTTCGGAGGTCATGACGATAATGGGAATCCGCTTGAGCCTGTCGTCCGCGCGGCAGCGTTCAATGACCTCAAAGCCGTTGAGCACCGGCATGAGCAGGTCGAGCAAAATCAGCGAATACGCCGCGTCGGGTGCGGTGAGCGCGTCCATCGCCTCCTGTCCGTTGGCGGCAAAGGACAGCTCGTAGCTTGCGGACAGCATGGCGCCGAGCAGCTCGCGGTTTATCATTTCGTCATCCACAATCAGCACGCGGCGCTTCATGCCGCCTGCGTTTAAAATTCGTTCCATAGCTTTCTCCGTTATCTGTTTCGGAAGTTATTGCTGCGGCGCAATCCACTCGCCCAGCACCGCAACCAGTTCGTCGGGGTTGTAGGGCTTGGCAACAAGGGCGTTCACGCCTGCCTCAAACGCCTCGCGCCGGTCGTCCTCAAAGGTGTTCGCCGTGACGGCGATGACGGGAATTTGCGAACGGCTGCCCTCAAGCGCGCGGATTTTGCGCGTCGCCTCATAGCCGTTGAGCACCGGCATTTGAATATCCGTCAGCACCGCCGCGTAATAGCCCTCGTCGGCAGCCTCCAGCATTTCGACGGCAACCTGGCCGTTCTCCGCCGCGTCAACCGAAAAACCCTCCTGCGAGAGTAACGCCGTCGCGATTTCTCTGTTGATGGGATTGTCCTCCGCCAGCAAAATCCGCACGCCGCCAAAGTCGCGCCGCTTCACTTCGGGAACGCCGGTCAGAGCCTGCACTTCCTCCTCGTCTGCAAGCGGAAAGCGCAGGTTGATGGTAAAGGTCGTTCCCTTGCCGGGCTCGGTCTGCACCAAAATGGTGCCGCCCATCATCTCCACAAAATTCTTGGTAATCGCCATGCCCAGGCCCGTGCCCTGAATGGCGTTGACGGTGCGGCTGCGCTCGCGCTCAAACGCGTCGAAAATATGCTCCGCAAATTCGGGGCTCATGCCGATGCCCGTGTCGCTGACGCGCAAGGCGTATGCCGCGTGCGTTTCGGTCGCGCCGGTCTCCGTCATGCTCACGCTGACGCTGCCGTCTGCCGGCGTGAATTTGTAGGCGTTGGAAATCAGGTTGAGCAAAATGCGGTTCAGCCGGTTTTTGTCGCAAACCGCGTAGCGGTGACTGACGCCGCTGACGTCCACCGTGTAGCGCAGGGGCTTGGACGCCATTTGAAGGTCGAACATATGGCAGGCTTCATCAAGCAGCGCCGTCAAATCGGCAGGCGCGGGGTCAAGCTCCATTTTGCCGCTTTCAATGCGGCTCATGTCGAGTATATCGTTAATTAAAGAAAGCAGCTGCTTTCCGGAAACGTCGATTTTTTCAAGGTATTTTCGAACGCCGTCGGGCAAATCCGCCTCCTTGAGCGCCAGCGCGGTGTAGCCCGTAACGGCGTTCATCGGGGTGCGGATGTCGTGGCTCATGTTCGAGAGAAAGGTGCTTTTGGCGCGGCTGCTTTCCTCCGCGAGCAGCCGCTGCGCCTCGATAACCTGCTCGCGCTTTTTGATGATGGAGAAAATGCTGAATATCAGCGCAAGCGAGCCGAGCAGCAAGCCTGCGAACACAAAGATGTTGCGCCGCACCATGTTGCTGAAGCCGGTGATGTTCTCGGCCAGATATTCGTTTGTCCGCAGCACGCTGTCGTTGTTCGCGGCAAGCCCTGCCTGCTGCGCAAAGTCCGTGTACGCGGCGCGCGCCTGCACCGCTGCCTCGCTTGCCATATCCTGCGTTGTGCGGTTAATCCACGAAACGGCAACCAGCAAAATCAGGCAAAACAGAATAATCCAAACCACGGTGCTCTTGCCGATACGGCGCGTTTTGTCGCGCTGCATGAGCGCGCGGAACACCATCATGCCGACGACGCTCCACAAAATCAGAATCAAATAGGACTCCGCAGCAAGCTCGCCGCGCGAGCGAATGTTCGGCAGCAGATAGACCGCCGCGAAAATCACCGAAACAGCGGCGCCGATGACGCCGAAAACCATCGCGGAACGCTTTTTCTCCCGTTTGCCGACAAGGACGGCGCAAATGGACACATAGGCATACACCACGGTCGCGCCGATGGTGGTGACGTCGACAATCCAGCCGATGGCGGTGCGTCCCAAAAACGGAATGATCGCCGACGCCGCCGTAATGCTGACAATCGCGCGCGCCGGAATGCCGCGGCGGTTGAGCTGCTTTAAGCCCTGCGGCAGCATTTTGTCCGAGGACATGCGGTAAAGCAGGCGGCTGAGCGCAATCATGTTGCCGATGAGGCCCGTCACAATGCCGCAGAAGGCGGCAACGCCGAGGAGCACCAACCCCGTTGAGCCCATCGCCTCCTGCGCGGCGTAAAAGGTCGGCAAGCCCTGAATCCCCTCCATGCGGAACAGCGCGCCGATGTATTCACTCCAATCGGCAAAGCCGTCGGGAACCGCCATGGCGGCGCAAAGCGTCAGCATGGCATAGGCGAGCGCACCCGTGACAAGCGCCGCCGCAAGCACCGGCAGCAGCTTTTTCGGCTGAAAGCGGAACTCGCCCGACGAATGGGACACCGACTCAAAGCCGATGAACGCCCACGGCGCGAGCAGCACAATCGCCATCACCTGCGCGGCGGGACTTCCCTGTCCCGAAAACGCCGGCAGCAGATTGCCGAAGCCGCCGCGGTGAACGGCCACGGCGATAAAGCACGCCGTAATGCCGCCGAACAGCAGCACGGCGCAAAGAATCTGAATCAGCGCCGCAAAGCGCTTGCCTGCCGTGCAAACAAGACAGGCGACGGCGAGGACGGCAACCGAGAGCAGCGCCTCGCCCATATAAACGGTGTAATCGGCGATTTGATAGGAAAAGCCGAAGCAAAACAAATCGCCGAACAGATAGCGGACAATCAGCGTCAGGGCGGTGCTGTTCGCCCAGATAATCGCCGCGTAGGTCAGCATGAGCATCCACGCGCACAAAAATCCGTGGTCGCTGCCGAGCACCTTGGAAGCAAAGGTATAGGAGCCGCCGGCGTCGGGATAGCGCTCCGTCAAAAAGCGGTAGCTCAGCCCGATGACGAGCATAATTGCCGCGCCGGCAAAGAGTCCGATAACCGAGCCCCACGGGCCGGCAACCGGCAAAAAGGTGGTGCCGGGCATCACAAAGGAGCCCCAGCCCACGGCGCTGCCGAAGGCAAGCGCCCACACCGCGAGCGGCGAAAGATATTTTGACAGCGCTGCGCCGTCTTTGGGATTGTCCTGAATGCGAATCATAGCTTAACTCCACCGGAAAAATGAAATAACAGCAAAACGGCAG
>CADBSZ010000006.1 GCA_902797525.1 uncultured Ruminococcus sp.
GGAGTTGTCCTCCTCCTTTTCCTCCTCCACATAGCCGCCGACGCTGGTGCGCGAGCCGCCGCTGATTTGCGAAATGCCCAGGCGCAGTGCCTTTGCACGCACCTGCTCGCTCTCGCGCGTGGAGATAATCATGCCGGTGTAGGGCACGGCAATACGGATAATGGCGATAATCTTGGCAAAGGTTTCGTCGTCAACGCCGTTGTCAAAGTCGTCGGGATCGATGTCGTCGGCAGGCTTAATGCGCGGCACGCTGATGGTGTGGGGACCTACGCCGTGAACCGCCTCGAGGTGCTCGGCATGCATGAGAATGCCTGCCAGCTCATAGCGGTAGAGCTCAAGACCGAACAGAACGCCCAGGCCGACGTCGTCGATGCCGCCCTCCATGGCTCTGTCCATCGCCTCGGTGTGGTAGGCATAGTTGTGCTTGGGACCTGTGGGGTGCAGCTCCTCGTAGCTCTTTTTGTGGTAGGTTTCCTGGAACAGGATGTAGGTGCCGATGCCTGCGTCGTGGAGCTTTTTATAGTTCTCGACGGTGGTGGCGGCGATGTTGACGTTGACGCGGCGGATCGCGCCGTTTTTGTGCTTGATGGAATAGATGGTTTTGATGCACTCGAGGATATATTCAATCGGATTGTTGACGGGATCCTCGCCAGCCTCAATCGCAAGGCGCTTGTGGCCCATGTCCTGAAGGGCAATCACCTCCGCCTTTACCTCCTCTTGGGTGAGCTTTTTGCGGCAGATGTGCTTGTTTTTGGCGTGATAGGGGCAATAAACACAGCCGTTGACGCAGTAGTTTGACAAATAAAGCGGCGCGAACATCACGATTCTGTCGCCGTAAAAGTCCTTTTTAATCTGCTCGGCGAGGGCGTAGATTTCTCTGAGCTTTTCCTCGTTGTCGCAGGCGAGCAGCACGCTTGCCTCGCGGTGGGAAATGCCCTTGCGCAGCTTTGCCTTTTCGATGATTTGGTCAATCAGCTCAAGGTTGTCCTTGTTTTCGTCGGCATAGGCAAGCGACGCCTGAATTTCCTCGTCGTTGATAAATTCCTCTGCCTTCAGTGATTTGGGATCGTAAATAGCCATTGGTTTGTTCTCCTTCTGTTTTATTAAATGGTTAACCAGTTATTGTGTCCGAAAATCGCCGCGGTCGGTGACAATTTGATAACCGATGGCGTTCATTCTGCCGGACAGGCATTTAATGCACTCGGCGGCCTCGTCGCCGGTGCAGATTTTGTTGTCGTAAATCGCGTAGTCCCTGCGGTGCTCCTGCGGCGAGAGATTGGGCATGACGACGTTTGCGCCGTGCAAAATTCCCATTTCTCTGCCATCGGGGTGAATGGTGCCGAGCGCCGTGGTGGCAGGCAGCAAAACGCTTGGATTCATCAGCCGGATGACCGCGAGCAGCGTGAGCGTGAGCGTCAGGCCGCCCTGCGGCATGTCGCGAAACGGCGTGTCCTTGTGCGGAATAAACGGCCCGATGCCGCACATCTGGGGCTGCAGCGCCTTGATAAAAAGCAAATCGTCGGCGAGGTTTGCCGTTGTCTGAAACGGCGAGCCGACCATGAAGCCTGCGCCCGTTTGATAGCCGAGCCGTTTGAGCGTATAGAGCAGCTGCTTGCGGCGCGCGCCGCTCATGCTCTCGGGATGGAGCATGGCATAGTGCGCTTCGTCGGCGGTTTCGTGGCGCAAAAGATAGCGGTCGGCGCCGGCCTTTCGGAGCAGGCGCAGGCTGTTTTCGCCGCGTTCACCAAGGGAAAGGGTGACGGCGCAGTCGGGATAGCGCTCTTTTATCGCGCGCACAATATCGCACATGACCTCGTCGGTATAGTAACCGTCCTCGCCGCCCTGCAAAACAAAGGTGCGAAAGCCGAGCGGATATCCTGCGTCACAGCAGGACAGAATCTGCTCCTTGGTCAGACGGTAGCGCACGGCGTTTTGGTTGGAGCGACGCAGACCGCAGTAAAAGCAGTCGTTTTTGCAGACGCTCGAGAGCTCAATCAGTCCGCGGATGTATATTTTGTTGCCAAACTGCCGCAGCGCGGTTGCCTGCGCCGCCTTGCGCAGCATTTCGCGCTCGCTGCCGGTGATGTTTTCGAGCAAAAAAACCAGCTCGTCGCGTTCGGCGGTTTGGGTGGTTTTCAGTTTTTCGATGATGTCTAAAACATTCATTACTGTTTGGAATAAGCTGTTTTGACGGTCGCGCCCGGCAGCCTGCCGAGCTTGCCCGAAATGTTGTTGATGATGTTTAAGTCCGCGTCAACCACCACACTGATAATGCTGATGTTCTTTTCGCGGTAGGGGATTCCCATTCTGCCGATGATGTGCCCGGCGGCGGAATGAAGAATGTCGTTAATCGCGCCCACGCAGTCCGGATTTTCCACAATAATGCTGATGACCGCCACGCGGGTTTCGGGTGATGGATTCATAGTTTTATACCTCGTTACAAAAACGGCGGTGAGA
>CADBSZ010000007.1 GCA_902797525.1 uncultured Ruminococcus sp.
AACAGCAAGGTGCTGCGCGCTTCCAAGAAAAAGGAAGAGCCGGTTCACACCGCGAACAAGCAAGAGCATACGGTATATAAAAAACGCGCGGTGCTTGCCGTTGCAGCAAGCGTAACCGCTGTTATGCTGTCTTTCGCAACCGTCGCCAGCGCCTTGGACGGCAATAACGACCGGAGCAAGGCTCAGCAGAGCACAACTGCTCCCGTTAAGGCGGCGACCATTGACGAGCCGCTCAACTCCACGCTGGGCATGAATCAGTCCGCAAGCCAGGGCACTTCCGCTCTGTATATCGACGGCAAGCTCATCGGTGCGGTTAAAAGCGGCAATGAGCTGCAGAGTGCGCTTGACGCGGTTTTGGCAAACGCCAAGGCAGATTATGACGACACCACCACGACCGAGTTTGCAAACGCGGTTGAGGTAAAGCCCTATAACGGCAACGACAGTCTGACCACCGTTGACGCGCTGATGGCGCAGGCGGCGGATAAGCTCTCGATTAAGCTTGAAACCGACTGGACATATGAAACCGAAACCGGCTTTGACACCGACATCACCTATGACGAAAGCCAGCCCTCAAGCTATGAGGAGGTTACGCAGGAAGGCGTGAACGGCGTGTCGCAGATTACGATTCGCCTGACCTACACCGACGGCATTCAGACCGACGCGGTGATTACCGATGAAAAGGTAATTTCTGAGGCGGTAACCGAGAAAAAGACCATTGGCTGCTCCGACGGTATTTACAAAACCGCGGAGTCCGGCAGCGGCTCGGGCGTTGCCAGCGGCAACTTTATTTGGCCCTTCCCCCACACCCACAGCATCACCAGCTATATGGAATGGCGCTGGGGCAGAATGCACAACGGCATTGATATTGCCGGCGGCGGCGACTACGGCGAGCCGTTTATCGCTGCGGACGGCGGCACGGTTGTGTGGTCGGGCAACGACGGCGGCGGCTACGGCAACTATGTCATGATTGACCACGGCAACGGCTATATGACCGTTTACGGCCACGCCAGCGCGCTGGCTTGCTCCACCGGCGACTATGTCAGCCAGGGACAGACCATCGGCTATGTCGGCTCAACCGGCAACTCCACCGGCCCTCACCTGCATTTTGAAATCCGCCTGAACGGCGATTATCAGGATCCGCTGAATTATGTATCTTAATTGAGTGAACGCTCCCCGAAACGGGGAGCGTTTTTTAGTTGCCGGTGATGCAATTTTTTATCAAATAAAGCGAACTTAAAACGTATGACCGCGCCGTCAGTCCGATGCTGCCGATCAACCGACCTTTCCAAAGGCGCCCCGGATGCAACGTCACGTTGCTATTTGAACATATATTTGGCGGTGTCGGCGACGTCGTTCATGGTGCGCTTGACGCGGCAGACCTTTTTGTGGATTTTCGGATTTTCATCGGCGGCGGATTTTCCGGCAACGCCCAGGCACGCGCCTGCTACCATTCCCACCACGACGCCCTTCATCATATTTACCAAAGGACTTTTTGACATATTATCTTCCTCCCCTTTCCAAAAATCGCAAGAAAAAACTTGCTTTATTATTGTTTACGATTTAAAATAAATTAGTGATGTAAAATTTTATTTCAGCGTGAAGGAGTCAAAAATATGTCAACGCTCAATTTGGTTTTGGTCGAGCCGGAAATTCCGCAGAACACCGGCAACATCGCTCGCACCTGCGCGGCAACCGGCGCAAGGCTGCATATTGTTAAGCCGATGGGCTTTAAAATCGACGATAAAAAGCTCAAACGCGCCGGCCTTGACTACTGGTATTTGCTCGACCTAACCTATTACGAAAACCTCGACGAGTTTTTTGAGAAAAACGCCGGCGGCCACTTTTACTTTTTCTCCACCAAAGGCACGCACCGTCACAGCGACGTGGAATATCCCGACAACAGCTTTTTGCTGTTCGGCAAGGAAACGCGCGGCTTGCCCGAGCATGTGCTGATGCAGCACCCGAACGAAACGCTGCGGATTCCGATGATTGACGAGGCGCGCAGCTTGAATTTGTCCAACTCTGTGGCGATTGCCGCGTATGAGGTGCTGCGCCAGTGGGATTATCCGAATTTGCAGAACAAGGGCGAGCTGCACCGCCACAAGTGGTCGGACGTCAATAATTTATCGTAATTTTTGTTAAAACATTGACAAATCCTATTGCTAAAAAACGGAAAATATACTATAATATAGATAACTGTAAAAGTCGCAGGATTTTTACAAATTTCCAATCAACGAAAGGATGTTTTTACTATGCAGCTTAACAAAGTATCGGTTGACGACATCAATGTAAAGGGCAAAAAAGTGCTCGTTCGCGTTGACTTCAACGTACCCCTCAAGGACGGCGTGATTACTAACGACAACAGAATCACCGCTGCCCTGCCCACCATTAAGAAATTAATCGCTGACGGCGGCAAGGTTATCCTCTGCTCTCACCTCGGCAAGCCGAAGAACGGCCCCGAAGAGAAGTTCAGCCTGGCTCCCGTAGCTGT
>CADBSZ010000008.1 GCA_902797525.1 uncultured Ruminococcus sp.
ACATGCGGATACCTGTGGGAATTTTGACGGTTTTTTGCTTGTTTGTGATGACTACCCTGATTTTGTCTGCCATGTTACCACCCTTTTCTTTAATGATTCTTGGATTTTATATAAATTTATCTCTTTTGATTTGAATCGAATTTCGCGTATGCTTTAATAATATCCTGCACCAGGCGGTGGCGCACCACGTCCTTTTCGTCAAAGGTACAGCTGCCGATGCCCTCAATGTTGCGCAGAATTTTGATGCAGTCCTTCAAACCGCTTTTGGCGCCGTTGGGCAAGTCAATTTGCGTAATGTCGCCCGTGATGACCATTTTGGAATTAAAGCCCAAACGCGTGAGAAACATTTTCATCTGCTCGCGCGTTGTGTTTTGCGCTTCGTCAAGAATAATGAAGCTGTCGTCAAGGGTACGTCCGCGCATATACGCCAGCGGAGCGACCTCAATGTTTCCGCGCTCCACATACTTTTGATAAGTTTCCGCGCCGAGCATGTCAAACAACGCGTCATAAAGCGGACGAAGATAGGGGTCAACCTTGCTCTGCAAATCGCCGGGAAGGAAACCGAGCTTTTCGCCTGCCTCCACCGCCGGACGCGTCAAAATAATGCGGTTGACCTGCTTGCTGCGGAACGCTGTGACCGCCATTGCCACCGCAAGGTAGGTTTTGCCTGTGCCGGCAGGTCCCACGCCGATGGTGATGGTGTTCTTCGCAATCATGTTGCAATAGCGCTTTTGGCCAATGGTTTTCGGCTTAATCGGCTTGCCCTTTGAGGTGATGCAGATGCAGTCGCCGGCAAGCTCCTCGATTTTATCCTCGCTGCCCGAGTTGACCAGCGAAATGCAGTAGCGCACATTTTGCTCGCTAAGCGCTTCGCCCCGGCTCAAAAACTGCAGCAGACTCTCGATAACAGTCGTTGCCTTGGCTGCGCTTTCCGCGTCGCCGTCCACCTTCAGCTCGCTGTCGCGGCAGGTGATTTTAACGCCGAACTCGCGCTCAATGAGTTTGATGTTGCTGTCAAAGCTGCCAAACAGCGCGACGGCGTTTTCCATTCTGTCGATATTGATAATGTGTTCCGTAATCTACGTCCCCCAATTTTATTTTGACTCTGTAATTATAGCATATTTTACCCATAATTGCTTGTGAAAAATTAAAAAACTGTTTGATTTTCACATTTTTGTAAGAACGCACAATTTCGCGGTAATATTTTCATGCTCCTTTGTGTTTCTTGCCCCCGAAAATTCGCTCTAAAGTGTGAAATAATCAACATTTCAGGCAAAAAGTGTCACTTTTCTTTACTGTAGTAACTTGTTTTCGGCAATATGTTTTTTTGTTATGGTATTTTTTTGTTTTGTATCTTTTAAAATTGCCATTCAGCGGCACCATAGAACAGGAAAAAACACTAAAAGCAAATATCACATAAAACACTTGACAAAAACGGGGGGGTGCGTTATAATAGCCAAGGTGTACAGCTTTTTTCTTTACACCTATTCACAAAGCCGGGAGCTGTAACGCATGGAAAAGAACATTGAGGTTTCGTTGCTGCTTGACTTTTACGGCGAGCTGTTAAAGCCCGGCGTGCGGCAGACGCTTGACCTGTATTACAATGATGATTTGTCGCTTGCCGAGGTTGCAGAACAGTGCGGCATTACCCGCCAGGGCGTGTATGACAGCATTAAACGCGGTGAAACACAACTGTTCGCGTTTGAGCAAAAGCTCGGACTTTGGAAGCGGTTTCGCGAGCTGGAGAACGGCTTGGACGAAATCACCCGAATCGCCGCCGAAATTGCGGCAAATTCACACGAAAACAACACCGTTTCGCTGGCGCGCGGCATTGAGGCGCTTGCCGGCGAACTGAAAGAGTAGAGGACGATGCTATGGCATTTGAAGGACTTTCCGATAAACTCAGCCGCGCGTTTAAAAAGCTGAGAAATAAGGGCAAGCTGAGCGAGGCCGACGTTAAGGAGGCCATGCGCGAGGTGCGTTTGGCGCTGCTGGAAGCCGACGTAAACTACAAGGTTGCCAAGGATTTTACAAATAAAGTCACCGAGCGCGCTGTCGGTCAGGACGTTATGGAGAGCCTGACGCCCGCGCAAATGGTCATTAAAATTGTGAACGAGGAGCTGACCTCGCTGATGGGCGGCGAAAACGCCCGTCTGGAATTTGCCTCAAAGCCGCCGACAGTCATCATGATGTGCGGCTTGCAGGGTTCGGGTAAAACCACCCACTCGGCAAAGCTTGCGAAGATGCTCAGGGAAACGCAGAACCGCAGACCGCTGCTGGTTGCCTGCGACATCTACCGTCCTGCGGCTATCGACCAGTTGAAGGTCGTCGGCGAAAAGGCAGGCGTGCCCGTGTTTGAAATGGGCACCGAAAAGCCTGTTAAAATCGCACGCGAGGCAATAAAGCACGCAAGAGACTACGGCAACGACGTGGTGATTCTCGATACCGCCGGCCGTCTGCACATTGATGAAGTGCTCATGAATGAGCTCAAGGACGTTAAGGCAGAGGTCAACCCCGATGAAATCCTGTTAGTTATCGACTCGATGACCGGTCAGGACGCGGTGAACGTGGCAAAGAGCTTTAACGAGCTGCTCGAGGTCACGGGCGTTATTTTGACAAAGCTTGACGGCGATACCCGCGGCGGCGCGGCGCTGTCGGTTAAGGCGGTCACCGGCAAGCCGATTAAGTTTGCCGGTACGGGTGAAAAGCTCGACGACCTTGAGGTGTTCCACCCCGACCGTATGGCGAGCCGTATTCTCGGCATGGGCGACGTGCTGACGCTGATTGAGGACGCGCAGAACAAGCTCGACCAAAAGAAAGCGGAGGAAATGGCAGAAAAAATCATGTCCAACCGCTTTGACTTCAACGATTTGCTCAGCCAGTTCGAGCAGATTAAGAAGATGGGACCGCTCAAGGGCATTTTATCAAAGCTTCCCGGCGTGGGCAAGCAGCTTGACGACGTGGACATCAACGACAGACAGATTGACTGGCTGCAGGCGATTATTTTGTCGATGACCCCCGAGGAGCGGCAGAACCCCTCGCTGATGAATCCCTCGCGCAAGCGCAGAATCGCGGCAGGCTCCGGCAGAACCGTTGAGGAGGTTAACCGCCTGATTAAGCAGCTTGACCAGATGCAGAAGATGATTAAGCAGATGAACAAGGGCGGCAAAAAGGGCAAGCGCAAAAAGAAAATGATGCTCCCCGGACTCGGCGGCATGCCGATGGACGGCTCGGGCGGATTTGGCGGCAACGGAATGCCGTTTTAAAAACAGTTAATTCTCCAATTTATTTGGTGAATATATAAATTATTATTTTTATAGAGGTGTAAATTATGGCAGTAAAAATCAGACTTAGAAGAATGGGCTCCAAAAAGGCTCCTTACTACAGAGTAATCGTTGCGGATTCCAGATATCCCAGAAACGGCCGTTTCATCGAGGAAGTCGGCACTTACGACATTCTGAAGAACCCCAGCGAGTTCAAGGTTGACGCTGAGGCAGTTAAGAAGTGGATTGCAAACGGCGCTCAGCCCACCGACACCGTTAAGGCGCTCCTGAAGAAGAACGGCGTAATCGACTAATCGCGGAGGAAGCAGACATGCAGGAATTACTCGCGATTATCGCCAGAGGCCTTGTTGACGAGCCCGACGCGGTTCAGGTTGACAGGGACGAACCTGCCGAGGACGGCACTGTGGTGTATCACATTCACGTTGCCGAACCCGACATGGGCAGAATTATCGGAAAGCAGGGCAAAATTGCCAAGGCTATCCGCACCATCGCCCGCACCGCGGCTATCCGCACCAACGAAAAAGTAATGGTCGAAATCGACTAACCCGAGTGCCTCGGGCCGCAGGGCGCCTATGAATAAATCGGTTTGACAAAAATGTCGGACTAACGGCGCAGTTTAACGTTACTTTTAGGACAAACAAAAAGCAGAACTGTTTTTTTCGCAGTTCTGCTTTTTTTATTAACTGAATGACGCTTTCAATCAATAGATTCCCTGCGCGGTAACCTCGCCGGAATTGACATAGCACACCGAACCGTCGGAGAGCATGATTTTCAGTTCGCCGTTTTCGGCAACGCCGACCGCCATACCGCTGACGCGGCGGCTGCCGCGCGTAAAGGTGACATTTTTGCCGACGGTGGCGCACAGCTCGGAATACTCCGAAAGCGCCTCAGGCGAAAGCTCCAGATTGTTCTTGATGAACTCCTCCTCAAGCTGATTGAGCAAACAGGCGAGCAGCTTGTTTTTGTCGTAGTGTCTGCCGCTCTCCAGCAGCAGCGAGGTCGCTTTGTAGGCGATTTCCTCAGGAAACACGGCTTGATCAACATTAATGCCGATACCCGTGATGATATACTCCACGGCGTCGAACTCGGCGCTCATTTCGGTGAGAATACCCGACAGCTTTTTCCGTCCGACAATCACATCGTTCGGCCACTTGATTTTACAGTCAAGTCCCGTAAAGCTGCGCAGCGCCTTGCACACTGCCAGTCCGGCAAGCGGCGTCACGC
Organism: uncultured Ruminococcus sp.; assembly: GCA_902797525.1. GTDB lineage: Bacteria > Bacillota > Clostridia > Oscillospirales > Acutalibacteraceae > Ruminococcoides. The sequence goes on from CADBSZ010000008.1 coordinate 4,509, forward strand.
ACGCGACCTCATTGGGCGCGATACGCGGCCGCAGCAAAAACGAAAAAGCGAGGTTTTCGTCTTTTTTGCTCTGCCACACTCTGCCGAGCCTGCCCTTGCCCTTCACCTGTTCGCGCGCGGCGACAACAGCGCCGCTTTTGCAGCCGTCGTTTCCTCGCATTTTCAGAAAATCGTTGGTGGAACCGACGGAATCGAGCACCGTCAGCTCACAGCCGATGATTTTGGTTTTCAGCGCCGCTTTTACGGCAGGCGCGTTGAGGTAGTCGGGCATTGCCGTCAGGCGGTAGCCGCGGTTAGTGACGGACTCAATTTCATAGCCGCGCTCACGCAGGGACTTGATTTCCTTCCAGACTGCCTGCCTTGACACGCCGAGCTGCTGCGCCAGCGCCTGTCCCGACACATATTCGGTTGATTTGGTGAGAATTTCAAGAATCCGGTTCTGTTTCATAACTTAAAGTCTGTTTTTGGTTGCTGCTGTTAATGCACGGCAAATGGCTGTGCCGAACACAAGGTTAACGGCGATTTCAATGACAGCGTTGACAGTTGCCAGCGCAAAAATGAATACAAAAATATTGCCGGTGGGCTTGTTGCCGACCTTGCCGATAACGTCGGCGTTGGCAACAAACGCGTCCTTAAAGAACACCCACATCAGTCCGAGAAAACCAACAGTGTTCAGCGCGGTGGTCAATCCGCAGCACAGCGCGGAGCTTCCCAGACGCTTAGGCTCGTTATCCTTCGGCAGCACCTTGAACAACAGTCCGGGCACCCAGCCGCAGATAACGCGCGGAAGCACGCACATTACAAATGTGAAAAACGGATTAACACCCAACAGCACCGTGGTGAGCGACGCGGATGTAAAGCATGCGAAAAAGCTGGACAAACCGAAAACCAAGCCTAAAATTGCGCCGTAAAGCGGGCCGAGAAAAACGGCTCCGACCGCCAGCGGCAGACAGTTAAGCGTGATGGTAATCGGGCCGATGCGCAAGCTGCCGACCGTGAAGGTGAGCAGCACAATCAGCGCCGCCAGCAGCGCCGCAAAAACGGGCTTAAAATACCTGGGTGTTGCGTTTCTTTTGACTTTTGACATAATAAAAAACCTCCTGCTGTTTCCCCGGCTCTCCGGGTGAAACGCAATTTTTATATAAACTCCTTTATGAAAGGGGCTTATTACGTTTGTAAATGCTGTTGAGTCCGTCGAGGATGATGTTCTCCTCAAATAAAATCTCATGCTCGCAGTTTTGAATCATCTGCGGCGCAAGACCGCCGGTAGCAACAATGGTACACTGCTTGCCGGTTTCCTTCATGAACTTGTCAATCATGCCGTCGAGCATGCAGGACGTGCCGTTGACAATGCCGGAGCGGATGCAATCCGCCGTGTTGGTGCAAATCGCCTTTTTGGGCGCTTTCAACTCCACCGCCGGCAACAGTGCGCCGCGGCTTGTCAGTGCGTCGAGCGAAATGCCCACGCCGGGAGCGATAATACCGCCGTAATAGGCGCAGTTTTCGTCAACATACGCAATGACGGTCGCCGTGCCCATGAACACCACAATCACAGGGCCGCCGAATTTTTCATATGCGCCCACACAGCCGCAAACAATGTCGCCGCCGAGGGTTTCCGGACGGTCGATTTTCAGGTCCATGCCCGTTTTCAGACCGGGACCGATAACCAGGCTGCGCACGCCCATCACAATTTGAATCGCGTCTGTCAGCGGTTGGGTGACCTTCGGAACAACCGAGCTGACAATTGAGCCTGTAATTTGGTGATAGTCGATGTCGTAAATTTCAAAGAAGGTGTAAAGCTGAACAGCGAACTCGTCGCTGGTTTTTTTGTCGTCGGTGGAAAAGCGAAGCTTGTACTTTAGTACATCATTTTCGAAGATGCCGAGCTTGATGTTAGTGTTGCCAACATCGGCGGTTAACAGCATATGCTCACCTCTATTTTCTTTATTGAAATATTAGGGAATTTTACTTAATAAATTATAACACATTTCTTGACAGTTTCAAGGGTGAGTTTAGATATTTTCAAACAAAATAAAATAATGGGGTCAAGATTGTTGAATTTTTAACAGGATTGTGTATAATAAATATAGTTGCGTCAGTGCGCCTAAAAGGCAGTGGGTGCGCTGAGGAAAGGAATGGTTAGATAATGGATAGTTCAGACATCAGGCAGCTGCAAATTCTGGCTGCAAAGTCAAGAATGGGCGCGATTCTCGGCACCTACCACGCAAAGTCAGGTCATCCCGGCGGCTCGCTTTCCGCCGCGGACATATTTACTTACCTCTATTTTAAAGAGATGAACGTTGACCCCGCTAATCCGCAGTGGGAGGACCGTGACCGCTTTGTGCTGTCAAAGGGTCACTGCTGCCCCAGCCTTTATGCCACGCTGGCACTCAAGGGCTTCTTCGACTGGAATGAGCTGACGGTTCTTCGCCACGTAGGCGCAATGCTGCAAGGTCACCCCGACATGAAGGGCACCCCCGGCATTGACATGAGCACAGGCTCCTTAGGTCAGGGCGTTTCCGCCGCGTGCGGCATGGCGCTTGCAGGAAAGCTTGACAAAAAAGACTATCGTGTATATACCCTTCTCGGCGACGGCGAGGTAGAGGAAGGTCAGGTTTGGGAGGCGGCGATGTTTGCCGCTCACAACAAGCTCGACAACCTCGTGGTCATGGTGGATCA
>CADBSZ010000009.1 GCA_902797525.1 uncultured Ruminococcus sp.
AAGGAATGGTTGGAAAAATGACTAATAAGGATTTATTTGAAGCGCTGAGAATGTTTGAGAAGGAAAAGAACATTCCGATGGACTACATGCTCCAGCAAATACAAAAGGCGATTGAAATTGCCTGCAAAAGCTACTACGGTGGCAACGAAAACGTAGTTTTCAAGGCCGATCCCGAAAAAAACACCTTCGACGTCAAGCTCGTCAAAACGATTGTCGATGAGGTGGAGGATCCCAACTTTGAGGTCACGCTTGAGGAAGCCTCCCAAATCAACAAGCGCAAAAAATTCGCTGTCGGCGACGAAATCGAGGTTCCGCTCGATCCCAAGCGCCTGGGCAGAATCGCCGTTTCCTCGGCGCGCAACGTCATCCGCCAGGGCATCCGCGCCGGCGAAAAGGGTCAAAGCCTGATTGAGTTCCAGAGCAAGCTCGGCGAAATCGTCACCGCCACCATCGAGCGCATCGACGCCAAAACCGGCGGCGCCACCATTCAAATCGGCAAAAGCCAGGCACTGCTTCCCAAAAACGAGCAGGTCGGACTTGACGCGCTGCACGAGGGCGACATGGTCAAGGTTTACATCGCCGACGTCAAGGACAACGAGCGCGGCCCTCACGCCATCATTTCGCGTTCGCACCCCGGCTTTGTGCGCCGCATGTTCGAGAAGGAGGTTCCCGAAATCTTTGACGGCGTGGTTGAAATCAAGGCCGTTTCGCGCGAGGCAGGCTCACGCACCAAAATGGCGGTGCTCAGCAACAACCCCGACGTCGACGCCATCGGCGCCTGCATCGGTCCCAAGGGCGCGCGCGTCAACGCGATTGTCGCCGAGCTGGGCGGCGAAAAAATCGACATCATCGAATACAACGATGATCCGCAAAAGTATATTTCCGCGGCGCTTTCTCCTGCCGATGTCCTCAAGGTTGACATCATCGACGAGGAAACCAAGAGCTGCAAGGCGACCGTTCCCGACGACCAGCTTTCGCTTGCCATCGGCAACAAGGGCCAAAACGCGCGCCTTGCCGCGCGCCTGACCGGCTGGCGCATTGACATCCGTCCCGAAAGCGGCTTCTACGGCGAGGAAGAGGACGACGAGCCCGCGGCAGAGGAACAGACGGAAGAATAATATGAAAAAGATACCGCTTCGAAAATGCACAGGCTGCGGAGAAATGAAGCCCAAGCGCGAGCTGATTCGCGTGGTAAAATCGCCCGACCGCAAGGACGAAAACGGCAGCGTTATCGCAGGCGGCGAAATTTTGCTTGACCTCACGGGCAAAAAGGCAGGCAGAGGGGCGTATGTTTGCAGCAACCCCCAATGCTTTGAGCTGGCGCGCAGGGCACGCCGCTTTGAACGCTCGCTGAGCTGCAAAATCCCCGACGAAGTGTATGATAAAATGAAATCGCAAATAGAGGGACTATGAACGACAGAATATTGTCATTTTTGGGCATATGCCGGCGGGCAAAAAAGCTCGTCATCGGCGCGGAGGTCACTGTGGAATCCGTGCAGACGGGCAAATCCGAGCTGATTTTGTACGCGAGCGACGCGTCGCAAAACAGCCTCAAGGCCGTCCGGCGCGCGGCGCAGGAGCATGGCGTTGACATGCGGTGCGTCAACCGCGGCAAGGAGCCGCTGAGCCTTGCGCTCGGCAGGCTGTGCGCGGTGCTGAGCGTGGAGGACAAGGGCTTTGCCCAAAAGCTGTGCCAATTGTTAGACAGCGAATGATACTATTGTCAAATAAAACCCTTTAACATCTTTTGAAAGCGTTTTAATTGAAAATAGTATGAGAGAGGAGAATTTGATGATAAAATATAAGGTTAAGGACGCGGCGGCGGATTTGAACGTGCCGAACAAAAAAATTACCGAGATTCTCGAAAAGCACTGCGGCGTGACCAAAAAGACCATGACCGCGTTACAGGAAAGCGAGCTTGACGTTTTGTTTGACGTCATCACACGCGAAAACGCGGTGGAAAACTTTGACGCTTATTTTGCCGCGCGCAACGCAAAGCTCGACCAAGAGCCCGAGCCCGAAAAGTCCGCGGCGCCGGCAGAGGAAGAATCATCCGGCGGCAAAACGGATAAAAAGGACGCAAAGGCAAACAATAATACCAACGAAAAGCCTGCGCAGCCCAAGGAGCAAAAGGGCGACGCCCCCAGCCACCAGCGCAAGCGCAGGGTAATCGACACCCGCGCCACCAACGTCGATGTGGAGCGCTACAACTCCAAATACGACGATTTGGCAAGCGGCACCTCCAAGTCGCGCAGCACCGACCGCGACCACACCACCAAAAAGCAGAAGTTCCAAAACCGCACCCAAAAGCAGCGCGGCAGACGTCAGGGCAAGCGTGAAACCGAGGCGGAGCGCCTGAAAAGAATCGCGCTCGAGCGCAAGCAAAAGCCCATCACCGTTCAGATTCCCGACGAAATCACCGTCAACGAGCTGGCGCTGCGCTTAAAGGCAACGGTTGCCGAGGTGGTGAAAAAGGCGTTCCTCATGGGCACCATGGTCACCGCCACCGACACCATCGACTTCGACACCGCCTCGCTGCTCGCCATGGAGTTCCACGCCAAGGTTGAAAAAGAGGTGGTTGTCACCATCGAGGAAAAAATTATCGACGACAGCGAGGACGACGAGGCAAATCTGGTCGGCAGAGCGCCCGTCGTGGTTGTTATGGGACACGTTGACCACGGCAAAACCTCCCTGCTGGATTACATCCGCAAAGCCCATGTGACTACCACCGAGGCCGGCGGCATTACCCAGCACATCGGCGCTTATACGGTAAAGCTGAACGGCCGGCAGATCACTTTCCTG
>CADBSZ010000010.1 GCA_902797525.1 uncultured Ruminococcus sp.
AGCCTTTTCCCAGCTCCACTTCCTCAATCTCGTCCTGTGAGGCTTCTTTCAGAGAATAGGTGTCAAACGCCGCTTCTCTGGGAAGCTGAATTTCAATTCTGTCCATTTTTTGCAGCCGGCATTCTCCCGCGCTGAGCCAAGCCTCAAACACGTGACCGCCGAGCGTTCTGTCCTCCGACAAAAAATGCATATGCCAGCCCGAAGCGTTAATGCCGTCCATATAATCGGGATAATACACGCAAACCAGCGTTCCGCGCAGCTGTTCAAAGCAAAAGTCCTTCTGTGTTTTGGAAAGAATATCCTTCAAAGAAACGTGCTGCGAGCGGTAAGGAGCACCGGCGCGGGCATGAATGACGTTAAACAATCCGTCAATGCGCGCGATGTGGATGCTGTTCAGGCCAAAATCTTCTTCAATTTTCAAGGTCAGCTCCAGCTTGATGGCGGCAATATCCTTCTTTTCGTCGATTTTGAATTTTCTGCCGTCCTTCACAAAGCCGGCAACCGCAAACGGAACCCCTGCCGCGTTTTCCGAGCGCACAATGCTTCCGTCCGGCTTCGCCTGATAGCACACCCCGTCGAGAACAATCATTTCACCGTCAACATTTTCAAAGGTGCCGAGTCCCGTGTCGCCGTGCTCCATTAACTCCTGCACGGTAACCACCGGCCTTGTATAGCCAAGCGCTAACGCCTGCAGCGTTGAAACCTGATAAATTTTATTTGATTTCATTTGCGTTTCCTCCTGATTTGGTGATTTCAATTGCCGAAATTCGCGACGTTTGAAACGGGTTTATTCCTCGTTGGTTTCCACTTTTTTAATCGCGTCGCTGACGTCCTTTGACAGCTCCATTTTCTGGAACTCTGCATTTTCCGACAGATACATGTCGAAATCCTGCGTTGCGTCAAACTCCGCCTGCGCCGATTCAAAGGCCAAATCCAAAATATGGCCGCCCTTGGTTTTGTCGTCCGAAATAAAGTGGAAGTGCCAGCCCGGCGTGTTAAGACCGCCCATATAATCGGGGCAATACAGCGCCACAACGGTTCCGGCAATGTTTTCGTAATTGAACTCTCTCTGGTCGGTCGCAAGCGCCTTGTCCAGACTCTTATACGGTTTTTCCTGCTTCAGCTCGCTGCGCACGTTCATCTTTTGGAAGGTGCCGCTGATTTTTACCATATAAAACAGGTTTCTTCCGTTGTCGCTGACGGTTTTCGTCAGCGTATCCTTTAAGCTGTTGATGTCGGCTGTTTGGGCCAGCGTGGCGGAAAGGTCCTTGTCAAAGAAGGTCACATTCGAAAACGGAACGGTCTCGTTGTCGTCCGCCTCCTGCACACTGCCGTCGCCGAGCGCCTGATACACCTTGCCGTCAAGCACAATCATCTCGCCGTTTACGCCTTCAAAGGTGCCGATGCCCGTGTCGCCGTGCTGCTTTAGCTCGCTGACCTTAATAATGCCGTCATAGTAGCCCTGCGTCAGCGATTGCAGCAGAGCAACCTGATAAACCGTTTCCCGGTTGTTTTCGGCTTCTTTTTTCGTTTCGGGCTGCTGCGCGGAGCAGGCGGTCAGCGGAATCATCATTGCCGCCGCCAAAAGAATGGCTTTTATTTTGTTCATATCAAACACAATCCTTTCTGTCGGTTTATTTCTAAAATCCATGTCTGCATTATATCATTTTTCACATAAACTGTAAACACTATTTTATATTTTTGTATACTGCTATTTTGATTTTTTATCCGTTTTCGGTACGGCCCCCGTTTATTTAACGGTGAAATTCACTTGATACTTTTGCCTTTTTGTGATAAACTGAAAGTGTTAAAAACCTCATCGTCTAAAGGAGAAACAGATATGGAATTGATACAGAGCTTTTCGGTTGACCACACCAAAATCATTCCCGGCATTTTTACCAGCCGCGCCGACGCGGTGGGCGGCGGCACGGTGACGACCTATGACATCCGGCTGAAAAAACCGAACCGAGAGCCCGTGATTGACGTGGCGGCGATGCATTCGCTCGAACACATCATCGCCACATTTTTGAGAAACGACCCCGAATGGAAGGACGAAATTATCTACTGGGGGCCGATGGGCTGCCTAACGGGCTTTTATTTGATTCTCAAGGGAAGCCGACCGTCCCGCGAGATTTATGACTTGATTTTAAACGCCTTCAAGGCTGTTGACGGCGCAAAGGAAGTTCCCGGCGCGACGGCGGTCAACTGCGGACATTATCAGATGCATAATTTGGCGATGGCAAAATGGTATGCGGCGGAATTTGCGCAATATCTGGAGGCAAACGCCGGCAATTGCGCCGTCTTTGAATATCCGAAGTCGCAGCGGCTTGTCACGGACGACGGAAAGCATTTTTACGATTCGTAAGCAATCAATCGGAAAAGGGGATCGTGATGAACCCCAAAAACGCGCCAAGCGTTTTCTCTCTGATAGAAAATTGTCTGCTTTCTATCAGAGAATCGTATGAAAAGGACGAACCGTAACCAAAGCGGAGAAAACAAAACTTGATTCTTGTTAGGGGGCGCCTTATGAAAAGCTACCGTTCAAATATGACGCAAAATCCGTCGGGCTTTGTGCTGCTGGCGGATTATGTGCCGAATATCATTCAGGAAATCCGCTATTACTCCACCTATAATTTTATCGGCGACCGAATCGACGGATACGAGGAACCCTGCGCTGTTCTGACAAAGGAAGCGGCGCGCGCGCTGAAATCCGTCAGCAGCGAAATGATGGTGCGCGGACTCAGGCTGAAGGTGTTTGACGCTTACCGCCCCGTGTGCGCGGTCAAGCACTTTATGCTGTGGGGAATCGAGGATCAGGATATTCGCATGAAGCCGTATTTTTACCCCGATTTGCAAAAGCAGGAGCTGTTTGAAAAGGGCTACATCGCCAAGCAGTCGAGCCACAGCCGCGGCAGCACCGTGGACTTAACGCTGTTTGACATGGCCTGCGGCAAAGAGCTGGACATGGGCAGTCCGTTCGATTTGTTCAGCGAAGCGTCTCACCCCGATTACCGCCGCATTACGGAACAGCAGTACAATAACCGCATGATTTTAAGAAACGCCATGCTGCGCAACGGATTTTTGCCGATTGACTGCGAATGGTGGCACTTTACGCTGGAGGACGAACCGTATCCCGACACCTATTTTGAATTTCCCGTGTCCTCGGAATATTTAAGAAAATAAAAACAAAAAAACAAAACAAAAAACAAAACAAAAAACAAAACAAAAAACAAAACAAAAAACATAAAAACTCCGCTCACCAAAGGGTGTTGCGGAGTTTTGTTATTGATGGTTTGCATTTGCCGCAGCGCGTGCAGCCGTTGCAAATCGGCCGCATGCCGCAGGTTTGGCATTTTTCGCCGAAATACGGCTTGTAGCGCCGCTCCTGTGAAACGGGCATGCCCAGCAGGTTGGTCAGTTTAAAATCAATCGGCTTGCCCTGATAGCTCAGTCCCGATTTATACGCCTGGTTCGATTGCAGCTCGCTGCTTTCAATGCGGTAGATTTTGCCGTCCTTCACAAAGCGCCTGCCGGTGCCGCAGAAAACAAAGGTCACGCCGAACGCTTCGCACTCGTCGCGCAGGCGCTTCACCCATTCATAACGGCAGGGGCGCGCGCCGGCATAGTTTTCGCCGTCGCACAGCACCTGCTCAATTTGACCGCTTGGCAAATACTTTTTCAGGCTCACCTCGCCGATAAACGGCGCGCACATCACGCCCTTGTGCTTAAACGGAAGTTCAAGCAACAGCTCAATCCGTTCGTCGGCGCGCTTTTGGTTTTCACAGCTGACGTTAAAAAACACGTTTTCCCAGCCGTCGCCCCAGTCGTCTGGCAGGCATTCGCGCACGCGCTGAGGGCGCTTGGTCAGCAAAAAGAACACCACGTCCGGGCGCTGACGGATAATGCTCCATGCCTCGCCGCGCCATTGGTCGGCTTCCTCCAAAAAGAAGTCCGAGGTCATGCAAACCCGCAGCTGTTCGCCGCTTTGCACCTTGTAGCGCCCCTGTCTGTCCTTTGACAGCGGATAGCGAAAGCCCGATTTGGTGCGATAAATCTCCGCGCCGTTTTTGCCGCGCTGTTCGTCCAAAAAATACATATAACAATTCTGACAGCCCTCGCTGCACTTTTTACAGCCGTGCCATGGGTTCCAAATGTCGTGCATAACCTCACCTCGTTTCCTGCGTAAGCGTTTTGTTTTACTTCCGCTTTGTCTTTTTCGGCTTTGCCGCCGTCACCGCAAAGCTTTCGTCAATCAGCGGATAAATTTCCTCAAGCGGCACCGTTTTGTCCAGCAAAACGGAAATCCAGCTGCCGCGGCTGATGTGATAACCCGGAAAATACCCCGGCTGCTGCGTCAGCAGCCCGACAAGCAGGGGGTCGCTGAGCTTGACGTTAATCACGTCCGCACGCGCCTCTCCTTCCAGCCCGAGCCGGTTTCTCGGAACATCCATGATGAGCGCGAACCACTTGCGGTTGTCCGCGTGCCGCAGCACGGGGAAGGTGGGGGCGTTGGGAAACGGATAGTCCGGCTCCACGCCGTATTTTTGTTTGACATATTTAAAAATTTCATCTCTCATTTTCGCAGTTCTCCACAATCCATGTTATTCCCTTTGCCGTCCGCAGCGCTCCCTGCTGAAAATGGTTGCCCTTGTTCATTTCAAAAAAGGTGCGAACGCCCTGTGCGGCAAAGTGGGCGGCAATTTCTTTGGTGTTGTCCTCCACGGTGCGCAGGATTTCGTTTTTGGTGCGCGCTTCGCGGTCGCCGAGCGAAAAGTAAGCGGCACGCGGCAGCCCGGACGCGCCGCAGGTCAGCATCGTTTCCTTAAAGCCCGGAAACCACAGCGAGCCGGAGCACGACGCCACCGCCTGAAAGGC
>CADBSZ010000011.1 GCA_902797525.1 uncultured Ruminococcus sp.
ACATTTCTATCACCAAGTCTATTATACCATATCTAAACCAAAAAGCCCAGCTTTCGCTGAGCTTTTTCGACAAGCTGAAAGGGTTGCTCACGCAACCCTCACGCAACCCTTTTCTTAAAATAATGTTTTTCTGAATTTGATGCCGAAAATACGGACGTGGTCAACAGGATGATCGGGCATGTTTTTGGTGAGGAAGCAAGAGGTGTAGCCGAGAATCAGCCAGAAGAACAGCACCGTAAACATGATGTTGAACAGCAGCGTTACCTCGATAAACGAATACACCACATAACCGCACAAAAAGGAATACATGCACGGAAAAATGCTTTGCTGCAGCCGCTCGTCACGCAGAACATGCCGCGTGGTGCTGGCAAAAAACCGTATGCCGAAAATGCAGAACAAAATGAATCCGGCCGCGCCCGAGCACACCAAAATGGTCAGATAGCCGTTGTGGAAGTCGGTGAGAATCGGCGCCAAATCGCCGTAATGGTCGGAGAATTTGACTCCGTGCTCAAACATTTCGTTGCCGTAGTCAAAGATATTTCCCTTGCCGATTCCGGCGACAGGATGGCTCAAAAACATGTCTATGCCCTGCTGCCACAGAACGAAACGCCCCGAATCGACATTTTTGTTCTCGTGCTCAAAGGTAACGGAGGGCGCCGCGGGACTCTGACCGGGCGCGGGCTGAACGCCCGAAATGCTCTGATTGGTTTTAATCAGCTGAGCAAAGCCGAGCTGACAAACCGTGCGCAGCAAAAAGATGGACGAAACAATCACCAAACCTGCCAGCAGGCTTGCCAGACAGCGGATAAAAATCTGCTTAAAATTAAACGAGCTTTCGGTGCCGAACATCTTGTAGATCACGAAGAAAAATGCATAGCCAATCAGCAGCACCAGCGCGCCGTTGGAGTCGCACAGCAGCAGCGAAATGCTGTTGACCGCCAGACAGCAGCCAATCCAAATGCGGCTGACGCGGCGGCAGCCCGACAGACGGATAAAATCCTTTTTTATCAGCATATGACAGCACAGCATGGACGCCACGGTGATAAAGCCGAGCTGGTTGGGGTTGACATACAAGCCTGTAAAGCGGTTTTCGTAAATGATAAACTTCACCGACAAAAACTCAAAATCAACGCCAATTACCAGCAGCGCCAGGCCGACGGTGCCGAGTACGGTGGTGGCATACACGATAATGCGCGCGATGTTGTAAAGCTCGCGGCGGAAGTTGAGCCCCTTTTCGGTGTGAACGGCGTAGAATATGAAGAAGCATATCGCCAAGTGCAGAATAAACACGAAATTTATTAAAGCGTTATCCAGCAGATGGATGAGCATGGTGACAACGGAAGAAACCAAAAAAGCAATCAGCCAAAAGCCATAGCGCGTTTTCAGCGCCGTGCGCTTGGTGATTTCGTGATAAACCACCAAAAACGTTCCCCAAATCACCAGCACCGCCAAAACACCGTAAGCCGCAAAGTGAACATACGAAATGTTGCAGGCAAACAGGCAAAGAATATAGCACTGCCGAAACAGCGACTTGCTGAGCAGCGCCTTTTTAATTTTACTAGCCATACCAATCTCCAAAATAACAGACATTCTTAATACTATATTACCGAAAGTTTCAAAAGATGTCAAATGACAAAGCTGTTACAAAAGCAGCACAACAAAAGGGCGCACAAAATGCGCCCTTTGTTTTTTATCAATTAGCAATTACAGCCACGGATTCGCGCTTTCAGGCTGACGGATGCCGACCAGAATAAACTGCTCCCAAAGGTACCACTTGCCGTCCTTTGCATGGCGCAGCGTGACCTCGCGCGGATTGTCGGCGCCGCCGGAAAACAAAAACAGCTTGGCGTAATTTTCGTTTGCGTAGGAATACGGATTCTCCCCCACCTTAACGGTGTAGGGTTGCGAGGGCTGATAGTCGTTTTGGGGCATAGCTCCCTTAAAATAGGAGCGCGGCACATAATCGGCGTCGCGGAACCTGTCCTTGATGAAGGACTTATCCATCGGGCTGAGCGGACGCGGACCGCGCAAAAATTCGAGCATTTCAAGCGACAGCTCGCTGTTTTGCGGATAAAAGCAAAGCGCCAGCACGGTCAGAGCCGCCGTGTGAAAGGGGGTGGACATCGCCGCCTGCGGAAGCGCTTTGAACTGCTCAAGGGTTTCGGGCAAAGCGTCAAAAACAATCTCCTGCGTTTGCATGCCGTTCGGCTTTGAGGCGTTCATCGCCTGCTCCGCCTTGTCGGTCAAATGTTGAAAGCTGTCAAAAAGTCCCATAATATCCTCCTTTGAAAATCTGTTATAAGTTACTGTTATTGTAGCACAGAACGACAAAAAATTCAATCTATATTTCCGCGGAAATAACCGCGCGGATTTCTTCCTCCGCCTCGTGCACCTCGTCCCAGAACGCGCGCGACGAAACGCGCAGCGCGCCGTTGCCGAGGATAATCAGCTGTTCCAGTCCGTCCGAGGTCACCACGCGGACGCGGTGGTGCTTTGCCAGCCGGTGCGAGGTCTTTTCAATATACATGTCGGCGGTTTCCGCCTCTTTGGTGTAAACCACGCTGATGTTGTTGACCTGCTCCACCTCGCGGCGGGCACCCTTGACATTGTAGGCGTCAAACACGGCAATCAGGTTGCACTTTTTAAAGCCCTGAAAGTTGCACAAAATGTTAATCAGCGCCTCGCGTGCGCCGTCAAAGGTCATGCTTTTGAGCTTTTCGGAAGCGAAAATCACGTTATAACCGTCAATGAGCAAATACTCCTCGCCGTCATATTTTGGGTCGGGCTTGTGTTTTTGGGGCTGACGGTCAGCCTGCGGCGCCTTAAAAACACGCTTTTGCGCCGGCTGCCTGCGCTCCCTGACGGGGCCATAGGTCTGCTCAAAAATAGACATCAGCTCCTTGTCGAGCGCAAACAAATCGTCCTGACTGCGCTTGCGCGACAGATATTCCCTGCCCTCATGTGCACTGACAGTCCGTCGCGCGTCGAGCACGCCTGAAAGGTGCATGTGGTCTTTGACCTCGTTCCACTTGACAGTGTGACCTGCGCCGTGCGAGCAGAACACCGAGTCGCACGGATTGAGCGT
>CADBSZ010000012.1 GCA_902797525.1 uncultured Ruminococcus sp.
ATTGCCATCGGCGCCATGCGGACAATCAATTTTATTGCGCTGTTTGTGATGAATTTAATTCCCGTCATCGCGGCAATATTGCTTTTTCCCTTATACATTGAATTTAAAAAAATATGAATAATTAATCGAATAACGGAGGTACTGTTTTGGAGAATCAGGAACATATCGAAGGTATTGAAGCAACAGAAAACGGAATAGAAATTACCAAGGTTGAGCAGGAGTACGGCGCCGATGAAATTCAGGTGCTGGAAGGCCTTGAGGCGGTCAGAAAACGCCCGGGTATGTACATCGGATCCACCGGTCCGCGCGGTCTGCACCACTTGGTTTATGAAATCGTGGATAACTCCATCGACGAAGCGCTTGCAGGCTATTGTTCAAAAATCGACGTAGTCATCGAGAAAGGCGACATTATCCGCGTTTCCGACAACGGCCGCGGCATTCCCGTCGGCGTCAACAGCAAAACAGGTTTGCCTGCCGTCACGGTCGTCTTTACGGTGCTGCATGCCGGCGGCAAGTTCGGCGGCGGCGGATACAAGGTGTCCGGCGGTCTGCACGGCGTTGGCGCTTCGGTTGTCAACGCGCTGTCCGAGTGGCTCGAGGTCAAGGTTTGCGACGGCGAGGACGTCTATTTTCAGCGATATGAGCGCGGCAAAATCATTACCGAGCTGCAAAAAATCGGCAAATCCGATATAAAAGGCACCGAGGTGCGCTTTAAGGCGGATCCCGAGATTTTTAAAGAAACCACCGTTTACGATTATTCGGTTCTGGAGCGCCGTCTGCGCGAGCAGGCATTCCTCAATGCCGGCGTTCACATTGAGCTTCGCGACGAGCGCAATCAGGACGATATTTTGAAAAATAATTTTCACTACGAGGGCGGCATCAAAAGCTTTGTGGAGTACATTCACAAAAAGCGTTCCCTCGAGGTGATTCATCCCGACGTTATCTACTTTGCGTCCAAAAACGAGGAGGACACCATAGCCGTTGAAATTGCCATGCAGTACAACGAAAGCTACAATGAAAACCTGCTCACCTTTGCCAACAACATTCACACCACTGACGGCGGTACGCACGAGGAGGGTTTTAAGCGCGCCTTAACCTATGTCATGAACGACTACGCGCGCAAGTTCGGCAAATTAAAGGACAATGACAAAAATCTCAGCGGCGAGGACGTCCGCGAGGGCATTACCGCCATCATCAGCGTCAAGCTGAAGGAAGCGCAATTTGAAGGACAGACCAAAGCAAAGCTCGGCAACACCGAGGTGCGCACCATGGTTGACAAGCTTTTGCGCGACAAGCTGATGGTATATCTCGAAGAAAATCCCGCCGTTGCCAAGGCAATCTTTGACAAGGCGCTTGCCTCAGCAAGAGCGCGCGAGGCGGCGCGCAAGGCGCGTGAAAACGTCAGAAGAAAGTCCGCGCTCGAATCCGCGCAGCTGCCCGGCAAGCTTGCCGACTGCCAGTCCCGCGACAGCAGCGAAACCGAAATTTTCATCGTCGAGGGAGACTCGGCAGGCGGCTCCGCAAAGGGCGGCCGCGACCGCCGTATTCAGGCCATCCTTCCCCTGTGGGGCAAAATGCTCAACGTTGAAAAGGCGCGTATCGACAAGGTGTACGGCAACGACAAGCTCATGCCTGTTATTACCGCGCTCGGCACGGGTATCGGCGACGAGTTTGACCTCGAAAAGCTGCGCTATGACAAGGTTATCATTATGGCGGATGCCGACGTCGACGGCTCGCACATCCGCACTCTGCTGCTCACCTTCTTTTTCCGCTACATGCGTCCGCTGGTAGAAAAAGGCCATGTGTACATCGCGCAGCCGCCGCTCTACCGCATTACCAAGGGCAAGGAGCATAAATACGCGTACTCCGATTTGGAGCGCGACCAAATTTTGGCAGGAATTGAGGGCAAAACCGAAATTCAGCGCTACAAAGGTCTCGGTGAAATGGACTCCGAGCAGCTGTGGGAAACCACCATGAATCCCGACTCGCGCCTGATGCTCCGCGTGGAGCTTGCCGACGCCGAGGCCGCCGACGAAACCTTCACGATTTTGATGGGCGACAAGGTGGAACCGCGCCGCGAGTTTATTGAGAAAAACGCGCGCTATGTTCAAAATCTTGATGTATAACGAGGTGTTCTTATGCATTCAAAATCCTATATTACCGTAAGATACGCGGAAACCGACCGCATGGGTATTGCCCATCACTCCAATTATCCCGTTTGGTACGAGGTGGGACGCACGGATTTTATTAAGCTGTTCGGCACCACCTACTCTGAAATGGAAGCAGCCGGCGTGATGATTCCGCTGGTGAATCTGACCTGCCATTTCGGACTTCCGGCGCAGTATGAGGACAGGCTGATCGTGCGCACCTGGTGCATTCACATGACCGCCGCGCGCATGGAATTTACCTATTCCGTCAAAAAAATCTGCGACGACGGCACTGAAATTGAGCTGGGATACGGCACCACCGAGCACGCCGTGGTGGATTCCAAAACCTTCCGCCCGTGCAGCATCAAAAAGCGCATGCCCGCGCTTTATGAAAAGATAAACGGCAATATCAAAGAAATTGTGTAATAAAGACGTATAACTGAGAAATTTGAGGTAGTTTAAATGGATGAACAGTTGAATGAAAAACGGATAATCGACGTCGATTTGCAAAACGAAATGCGCAAGAGCTTTTTGGATTATTCTATGAGCGTTATCGTTGCGCGCGCGCTGCCCGACGTGCGCGACGGCCTAAAGCCCGTTCACAGACGTATTCTTTACACCATGTATGAGCGCGGTCTGGAGCCCTCCAAGCCCTATCATAAGTGCGCCGACACCGTCGGTTCCGTGCTGGGTGCGTATCACCCCCACGGCGACGCGTCGGTTTATGACGCGATGGTGCGTCTGGCGCAGGACTTCTCTATGCGCTATATGCTGGTTGACGGTCACGGCAACTTCGGCTCTGTCGACGGCGACCCGCCTGCGGCATACAGATACACCGAGGCGCGCATGAGCAAAATCTCGATGGATATGCTCACCGATATTGACAAGGATACCGTCGATTTCATTCCCAACTATGACGACCGTCTGAAAGAACCCGTGGTGCTTCCCAGCCGCTTTCCGAATTTGCTGGTCAACGGCTCCAGCGGTATCGCGGTTGGCATGGCAACCGAAATTCCGCCGCATAATCTGGGAGAAACCATCGACGCGGTTTGCGCACTGATTGACAATCCCGACGCGGAACTTGCTGAGTTGATGGAATGTCTGCCGGGACCGGACTTTCCGACGGGCGGTATCATCATGGGCAGAAGCGGCATCCGCGCGGCTTATGCCACCGGCCGCGGCAAAATTACCGTCCGCGCCAAAACGGAAATCATTGAGGCGAAAAACGGCAGATACAAAATCATCGTCACCGAGCTGCCTTATAAGGTCAACAAGGCGCGACTGATTGAGAACATCGCCAATCTTGTCAAGGACAAGCGTCTCGAGGGTATTTCCAACATTGAGGACCATTCCGACAGAATCGGTATGCACATTGAAATTGACGTCAAGCGCGACGCTTCGCCGCAAATTGTGCTCAACCAACTGTTCTCTTATACACAGCTTCAAGTCACCTTCGGCGCAATTATGCTCGCCATTGTGGACGGTCAGCCGAAGATTTTGACCTTGAAGGACATGCTGCGCTGCTACATCGACTTTCAGGAGGAGGTCATTCACCGCAGAACGCAGTACAACCTGAAAAAAGCGATGGATCGTGCCCACATTTTAGAGGGCTTAAAAATAGCGATTGACTTTATTGATGAGGTTATCGCCATCATCCGCAAGAGCAAGGACCTGCCCTCGGCGCGTGCTGCGCTGATGGAGCGCTTTGGCTTGGATGAGATTCAGGCAAACGCCATTGTGCAAATGCGTCTCGGACAGCTCACCAACATGGAGCGCGCCAAAATTGAGGACGAAATTGCCGCGCTGAATGCGAAAATCGCCGAATATAACGAAATTCTCGCCAGCGATACCAAAAAGCTCGAGATTGTTAAGGAAGAGCTGACTGTTATTCGCAACAAGTACGCCGATCCGCGCCGCACCGAAATCTGCGCTATCAGCGGCGAGGTGGACATTGAGGATTTGATTCCGCAGGAGGAGTGCGTGCTGACGCTCACACAGTTCGGCTACGTCAAGCGTTTGGCGGTTGATACCTACAAGCTGCAGCGCCGCGGCGGCAGAGGCGTTTCGGGTATGTCGCGCCGCGAAGAGGACGTCGCGACCGAAATGTTTATCATCAATTCGCATGACTATGTGCTGTTCTTTACCGACAAAGGCAGGGTTTACCGCCTGAAATGCTATGAGGTTCCCGAGGGTACACGCCAGGCAAAGGGCATTAATATCGCCAATCTTCTGCCGATTGCGCCCGATGAAAAGGTTACCTCGATGATTCGCGTTCCCGAATTTGACGAGGAAAAATATCTCGTAATGGTCACCCGTCAGGGCATTATTAAGCGTATTTCGCTCAACGCCTACAACACCGCGCGTAAGGGCGGTTTGATTGCGCTCGAGCTCAATGAGGGCGACGAGCTGGCTTGGGTGCGCATGACCGACGGCAACGCCAATGTGATTGTCGCCACCCGCCTTGGCGTGGCAATCCGCTTTAAGGAAACCGACGTCCGTCCCATGGGACGTCAGGCGCGCGGCGTTAAGGCCATCAGCCTGAAAGAGGGCGACGAGGTTGTCGGCATGAGCGTTGTCCGCGACAACGGTTTGGTGCTCACTGTCAGCGAAACCGGCTACGGACGGCTTTCAAGCCCCAACGATTACCGCATTCAGTCCAGAGGCGGCAAGGGCTTAACGAATTATCATGTTGAAAAGTACGGAAAAGTTGCCGCCATCAAGGTAGTTGACCTCGACGACGATGTAATTATCATTTCGCAGGACGGAATTATCATTCGTATTGCGGCGGAGTCAATCCGCGTTTGCTCGCGTCCGTCAAAGGGCGTCACCGTCATGAAGGTCAGCGAAGGCGACCGCGTTGTCACCCTCGCGCGTTCTCCGCATGAGGAGGAAGCCGAAGCGGCGGAGACAGACGAAGAAGCTGTTGAAGAAACCGCAGAGGAAACAGCAGAAGAATGAAAAATAAATAATAAAAAATAAAAAATAAAAATACGGCAGCATTCTCTTTGGGTGTTGCCGTATTGTGCAATAGGTGCGATATGAGATTTTTAAAACGAATGACGGCAGGTTTTTTGACGGCTTCAATGGCTTTATGCCTTGCTGCCTGCGGCGGAGAAAACACCGCCGATCACCTGAAAAATATCGAAAAACCAAAAACCGCCGCCACACAGGACGAGGCGGATTTCACCGCCAAGGCAGGTGCGGTGGAGGAAAGCCCCAACGTTAACGGCATGCGCTTTAATATGACGCTGCAGGAATTTACGCAAAAATATAACGAAGAAAAGACGCTCCGTCAGGAAAGCGACTTAATTTTTTTCGGTAACTGGCAGCAAAACGGCGAAGGGGAAAAGGACGCGAACAACGTTGCCATTGAATACTGGCACTACGACGACAGCAACGTCAGTTTTACCGCAACCGTTGAGTCGGCGACGCAAAAAATTCTAAACATCGGCTGCGGCACCACCATGAACAAATTTATGGGCATGACCGGCGATAAAAACAACAGCGATTTGATTTTGGGCAAGGCGGCGCTGATGGCGCAGACGGTGTGCGGTTTTCCGTCAAACAGCGAGCCGGTGCTGCAAGACATCTTTTTCCGCACCACCACCGAGAGCAGCGACACCTTGTGGTATAGCGGCTATGTGTTCCACCTCAGCACCAAAGAGGACAAAAACGATTCCAAAAACAACATCATGCTCTTCCGCGTTTTTCCCATCACCGAGGAGCTGAAAAAGGAATGGAAGCTGGCGGAGTATTAATTTGTCAAAAACTGTTGTGATAAGCCGCTAATCACGCTTAAGGCAGCTTGTCCGCCGAAACCCTTTGATATTCCACATCATTATAGGTCAAAATGTCCTTTTTCGCGTCCTGAACATCCTTTTCAACAGAATAGGTCGCGGTTTCATTTATCTCTTCGGTCAACACCGAGGTCTCGTTAATTTTGCCGTCTGCGGCGGAGTAGGTGTAGAAGGTGAACGAAACGTTCGCCTGTGCGTCATACATCACGCCGTCTTTGCCGAAATACAAATAGCCGCCGGTGCTGTCCACCCACGCGCCGAGCAGAGCTTCGTCTGTTACATAGCTTTCGGGAGAGTCCGGAACCGGGCTGAAGCCCTCTGTTTTTTCAAGCGAGGTGGTGGATCCGTTCGAAATGTTGGTCAGGACAACGTTGTTTCTGTCCTTGGAAAATTTGTAGGTGTATTTGCCGTCAAGCCCAAACATCAGCTGGGTGATGAACAAATCCTTGCCGTCCTCCGCCTTAACGCCGTATGTGCCGCAGTAGCCTGTGGTGCCGACCATGATGTAGGCGTTGCCGTTGCCGTCAAATTCATACACAAAATGTTCGAGCTTTGCGCCCACGCCGTCGGTAATGCGCCACATGCCGGCAAATTGATCGCTTTGCGCAGTGATGGGATGCAGCTTGGTCAAGTCCGTTTCGGTCACAAAAACCTCGGCTTCCGTGGGCGGTTCGGTGGTAACGGATTCGGTTGCCGGCGCGGAAGATTCTGTTTTGCCTGAGCAGCCCGCAAGGCCTATCGCCAAAACAGCCGCCAACAGCGCGCAGGCGGATTTGAATAACAGCTTTTTCATAAAATACCTTCTTTTCTGCAAATACTATTCAAGAGTATTTTATAAAAATAACCAAAAAAAGTCAACAAAAAATTTGACAGATGTGCGCCTCGCAAAAAAACGGAAAAACACCGAAGAAATGCAAAAAAATTGTTGATAAGCGGCGGTTGTTTTGCTATAATAAAAGGTAAATTAGAAGGAAACTGGAGGAGAATTATGCTGAACACAGATTACAACGCAAAATTCGGCAAAGAAGGACTGACCTTTGACGACGTTCTTCTGATTCCCGGAGAGTCACACGTTGAGCCGAAGAATGTTTCTGTCGGAACAAACCTGACCAAAACCATTCACCTCAACACCCCTTTGATGACCGCGGCGATGGACACCGTCACCGAAACCGCAATGGCAATTGCAATTGCGCGTGAGGGCGGCGTGGGCATCATCCACAAAAACATGCCGATTGAAAAACAGGCGGACATGGTCGACCGCGTAAAGAGAAGCGAGAACGGCGTTATCGTAAACCCCTTCTTCCTTTCTCCCGAAAATACCGTACGCGACGCCGACGCGCTCATGGGCAAATACAAAATTTCGGGCGTTCCGATTTGCCGCGACGGCAAGCTGGTGGGTATCATTACCAACCGCGACCTTCGCTTTATGACAGCCGAGGACTTCAATCAGCCGATTTCAAAGGTTATGACAAGCGAACAGCTGGTTACCGCTCCCGTGGGCACCACTATGGCGCAGGCGCAGGAAATTCTCCGTCATCATAAAATTGAAAAGCTCCCGATTGTCGGCGCAAACGGCGCGCTCAAGGGGCTCATTACCATTAAAGACATCGAAAAGAGCGTTCAGTATCCCAACTCCGCGCGCGATGACAAGGGCAGACTGCTCTGCGGCGCGGCTATCGGCGCAACGGTTGACGTACTCGACCGCGTTGCAGCGCTGCTGGAGGCAGGCGTAGACGTGGTTGTGCTCGACTCCGCACACGGTCACAACTCCAATGTTATCAACTCTGTCGCAAAAGTGAAAAAGGCATATCCCAATCTGCCGCTCGTTGCCGGCAATATCGCCACCGCCGAGGCGGCAAAGGCGCTGATTGACGCAGGCGCAGACGCGGTGAAGGTCGGCATCGGCCCCGGCTCCATCTGTACCACCAGAATCGTTGCCGGTATCGGCGTTCCGCAAATTACCGCCATTTATGACGCGGCCTGCGAGGCTTCCAAATACGGCATTCCCGTTGTTGCCGACGGCGGCATTAAATACAGCGGCGACATTGTTAAGGCGCTTGCCGCAGGCGGTAGCGTAGTCATGGTTGGCTCTCTTGTTGCCGGCTGTGAGGAAAGCCCCGGTGAAAAGGAAATCTATCAGGGCAGACAGTTCAAGGTTTACCGCGGCATGGGCAGCCTCGGCGCGATGGGTAAGGGCAGCGCCGACCGCTACTTCCAGGCGAGCAACAAAAAGTTCGTTCCCGAGGGCGTTGAAGGACGCGTGCCTTACAAGGGACTGCTTTCCGACACCGTTTATCAGCTCATGGGCGGCCTGAAGGCAGGCATGGGCTACACCGGATGCGCAACTATTTCCGAGCTTCACGAAAAGGCGCATTTCGTGCGCATTTCGGGCGCAGGCTTAAGAGAAAGCCATCCCCACGACATTCAAATCACCAAGGAAGCTCCCAACTATTCCTATAACGGTTAAAAATCACCGGCATACACAGACGTGTATGCCGGTTTTTTCTTGATATTCTGCACCTGAAAAGCATGCAAATTATATAAAAACTTAGCAAAAAACTTATTGCAATCTGTTACATTTTATGGTATGATACAAATGTATAAAAACGTCACGGACGTAAAATAAAGGAGAGTTGACTATGTACAGACTTGGTATTGATTTGGGCGGCACCAATATCGTCGCAGGTGTTGTTAACGAGGAGTATAAAATTATCGCGAAGGCGAGCTGCAAAACAGCTGTTCCGCGCCCCGAAAGCGAAATCTGCGACAGTATGGCTGAGGTTGCGCTGAAAGCGGTTGAAAAAGCAAAGCTGACGATGGACGACATCGAGAGCATCGGCATCGGCGTTCCCGGCGCGGTAAATCCCAAGTCGGGCGTGATTGAGTATTCCGCCAACCTGTTCTTCCACAACTGGGAAGTGGTGAAGATGATGCAGGAGCGTCTAAACACAAAAGTGCTCATTGAAAACGACGCAAACGCGGCGGCACTCGGCGAATATCTTGCCGGCAGCGCAAAGGGCGCGAAAAACGCCATCGCCATCACGCTCGGCACCGGCGTCGGCGGCGGCATCATCATCAACGGCAAAATCTACAGCGGCTCCAACTTTGCGGGCGCTGAGCTTGGCCACATGGTTATCGTCAAGGACGGCAAGGAATGTGCCTGCGGCAGAAAGGGCTGCTGGGAAACCTACGCTTCCGCTACCGGTTTGATTAACATGACCAAGCAGAAGATTCTCTCCGAAAAGCTCGATTTCAGCTACATGCTCAAGCTTTGCGACGGCGACATCAACAAGGTCAACGGCAAAACTGCCTTTGACGCGATGGCGGACGGCGACCCTGCCGCCAAAGAGGTTGTGGACGAGTACGTCAGCTATCTCGCGACGGGAATCATCAATATCATCAACATCTTCCAGCCCGATGTGCTTTGCGTGGGCGGCGGCGTTTCGAACCAGGGCGAAAACCTGCTTGGTCCCGTGCGCGCCATTGTTGAGCGCGAGCGCTATACCAAGCATAACGACAAGCAAACCGTGATTTGCCAGGCAACCCTCGGCAACGACGCAGGCATCATCGGCGCAGCGTATCTTGACTGATAAAACCGTAAAA
>CADBSZ010000013.1 GCA_902797525.1 uncultured Ruminococcus sp.
AATTTTGGTGTGAATAATCGCCGGGGTGTTGTCGCGCGTGTTCACGCGGTCAAACACCGGGTCACTGACAACGCTCTTGCGCAGATAGCCGTCGGTGTACGCCTCGCGCACGCCCTGCTGCACCGCGTCCTCAAAGCTGCCGCCCTCGACGCACACTCTGTCGCCGTACTCCACAAACAGCACCGCCATGCCCGTGTCCTGACACAGCGGAATTTCCTCTTTGGCGGCGATGCTGTCGTTTTCGATAATCATGCCGAGCACGCTTTTTGCCACCGGGCTGTCCTCAATGTCCAGCGCCTGCGTCAGCGAGCGCATGATGTCGTCTCCGATAAAATAATTGCAGTCCATAAACAGCTTTTTCACCGTCGCCGTAATGTCGGCGGCAGGGATTTTTCTGACGTCCATGTTATCGTTCCTTTCGGGATTTTTTCAGGATTTTGTGTATCATAAGCATATAAACAGAAAAGCGCGGTTTCAAAAATCTTTATAACCCATCTTATTATAAAACTTTTTCACAGGTATTTCAATCTTTTTTATTTTGTGCTACAATAAAATAGATGAATCAAAAGAAAAGGACGGACGCATATGAGCAAAATACTGGTTGTTGACGACGAATTTCGCATTCGTCAGATTATCCGCAAATACGCCGAGTTTGAGGGCTATGAGGTCGAGGAGGCCGTTGACGGCATGCAGGCGATTCAAATTTGCCGCCAAAAGGAATTTGACTTGATTATTATGGACGTCATGATGCCCGAGCTCGACGGCTTTTCCGCCTGCCGCGAAATCCGCAAGTTCCGCGACACTCCGATTATTATGCTTTCGGCGCGCGGCGAGGAATACGACAAAATCCACGGCTTTGAGCTGGGCAGCGACGACTATGTGGTTAAACCCTTCTCGCCCAAGGAGCTGATGATGCGCGTCGGCGCGGTGATTAAGCGCTCGGGCAAGGGCGCAGAGGAGCAGAAAAACGACGCCTTTGCCTACAACGGGCTTGAGGTCAATTTTTCGGCGCGCACCGTCACCATCGACGGCAAGCGCGTGGAGATGACGCCCAAGGAATACGACCTGTTCTTTTATATGGTGCGCAACAAAGGGCTTGCCCTCACGCGCGACAGCCTGATTCGCGAGGTGTGGGGCTACGACTTTTTCGGCGACGAGCGCACCCTCGACACACACATCAAGCTGCTGCGCAAAAGCTTGGGCGAATACAGCAAGTGCATTGTGACGCTCAGAGGAGTGGGATACAGATTTGAAACGGTTTGACAGAAAAATGCTGCCGCTGCGCGCAAAGCTGCTCGGCTATTTTCTCGCGTTCGGCACAATTATCTTAATTATTCTGTGGGTGTTCCAGTCGTTCTTTCTCAAGCCGCTCTACACCATGTCAAAATCCATGCGTGTGCAGCAGGGCGCGAGCCGCATTTCGCAGTCGCTGCAATACAACAAAAACGTGTGGGCGACCGTTGACAACGTGGCGAACAAAAACGCCTTGTCGGTGTATTTGTATGAGGTCGGCAGCGGCGCGCCGCAGTTTTCAAAGGAATGCTCCTACGAAAACCCTGCCATCCGGCTGAACATCGAATACAGCGACGTGCTGCGCTATTATGAAACCACCGTCGACAACGGCGGCAAGTACAGCTTTACCGACGCGAACGACATTGAGGACATCATCCGCAAGCGCGAGGAGATTTTTCAGCAGTCCGCCGCCAGCGCCGACAGCGTGCAGGCGCGCGTTCACCAGTCGAGCATGGAGCAAAACGAGAGCCTGGTGTTCACCTACATTGTCAGCCGCAACGACGGGCGGCAGACGTTTGTGATTATCACCTCGTCTGTTACGCCGCTGAACAACACCATCGATGTCATCCGCAACCAGATGATTTTGGTGTCGGTGGTGTTTGTGCTGCTGTCGCTGCTGTTCTCGGTTTATGCCAGCCGCCGCATCGCCAAGCCGATTGCCCAAACCAACAAGGCGGCAAAGGAGCTGGCGAAGAAGAACTATGACATCGACTTCAACGCCAGGGGTTATCTTGAGGTGGAGGAGCTGAACAACACCCTCAACTACGCCAAAACCGAGCTGGCGGCCACCGAAAAGCTGCAGCGCGAGCTGATTGCCAACATTTCGCATGATTTGCGCACGCCGCTGACCATGATTACGGGCTACGGTGAGGTAATGCGCGATTTGCCCGGGGAAAACACGCCCGAAAATATCCAAATCATCATCGACGAGGCGTCGCGCCTTTCCACGCTTGTTAACGACCTGCTCGACTTGTCAAAATTACAGTCGGGCGCTTTGCAGGCGGAGAAAAAGGAGTTTTGCCTGACCGACAGCGTCAGGGCGATTTTTGAGCGATATGCAAAGCTCATTGAGCAGGACGGCTTTAACATTACCTTTGAAAGCAAGGAGGACGTTTTCATCAACGCCGACGAGCTGCGGATTTCGCAGGTGCTTTACAATCTGGTGAACAACGCCGTCAACCACGCCGGCGAGGACAAAACCGTTATCGTGACGCAGATTGTCAAGGACCGCCGCGTGCGCATTGAGGTCGCTGACCACGGCGAGGGCATTCCTGCCGACAAGCTACCCTACATTTGGGACAGATACTACAAGGTTGACAAGGAGCACCGCCGCGGCGTTATCGGCTCGGGACTCGGACTTTCCATCGTCAAGAGTATTCTCGACGCGCACAACGCCCGTTACGGCGTGCGCAGCACTCCCGGCAAGGGAAGCACCTTCTGGTTTGAAATCAACGCCGTCAGCATTAAGCGGCGCAGAAAAAACGATAAATAATATAACCCACACACGCAGCGCAAGCCGGGTGTGTGGGTTTTTACTTTACAGGAAACTCCAATGTTTTGATCCCGCCGTTGCAGGAATGTCGCCGTACAATCTTTCTTTCCAAAGGCGGGTGAGAGTGCCCACCGGCACTTTTGTGCCATTCATTCAGGATGGGCTTATTGCTTTTGGTCGGCGATGAAGCCGTCAAGGCGCTTTTGCAGCGCGCTCCAAATTCCGTTTGCTTCATTGCGCGCTTTTTGCGTAATGCTGTCCGCTTCCTCCTTGGCGCTTTTTAACATGGCATCCGCCTTTTGCTTGGCTGCCAGCTCATATTCGGTGTGTTCGCGGCTCATGGCGTCGTACATTTCCTTAATTTTCGCAAGGTAATCGTCGGCTGCTTTTTGCGCCGACTCCATCACGCCGTTGACGCGAACAGCCATTTCGGCAATCGAGCCGACCTCCGTGATGTCGGCGTCCCGTGCCGCGAGCTGCTTTTCCATGTCAGCCGCCTTCGCCTTGAGCGCTTCATTTTCAGCGCTGAGAGACGCTGTCAGCTGCGTCAGTCGGTTCTTTTCCTCCACCGCCGCGGCAGCCTCGCTGAGCTTGCGGGTGAGCGTGTCGATGTCGCTTTTTTGCGATTGCAGCAGCATAATCAGCTGGTCTTTTCCCATGTTTTTATAATTTACGCCGGCTGCGGCAGCGTTTTCGTTTTGAAATAAAGCCATAATCTGTGTCCTCCGTAGTGAAAAATTGTTTTATCGGAACGTGATGTTGCGCTCAACCGACGGTTCGTTTGCCGGGTTGGTTCTGGCGAGCAGATAGCCCTGAATATAATCGCACTCAGCCTCAACGGAAACCGTCATTTCTTCTTCGTTTTCAACGCCTTCGCACAGCGCCTGAATGCCGAGGAAGTGCGCCAGCTTTACAATACCGCACAGCAGCTGCTTACCCTTTTCTTTGTTGGATTCGATAATCAGCTCACGGTCGATTTTGATAATGTCGATTGGATAATCGTTCAAATCCCTGACGGACGAATAGCCGCAGCCAAAGTCATCCAGTGCGATACGGCAGCCGATTTGCTTGCAAACCGCGATGTTGTCAACAACCTGCTTTTGGCTTTCGGCAAGCGCGTCCTCGGTGATTTCAACCACCAGCTTGCCAATGTCAAAGTCATATTTTTTAACAATCGCCTTAAACCGCTCCGCAAAGTTTTCGTTTGAGAGTGTGATGCGCGTCATGTTGCACGACAGCCAAAGGTTTTTCTTCGGCGTTTGTTTCCACTCCTGCAACGTGCGGCAGCATTCCTCGAGAATATAAAAGTCGAGTTCGTCAATCATCTCGGCGGTTTCGAGCATACGGATGTATTCCGTCGGCGGAATCACGCCCTCGTCCGGACTGTCCCAGCGCGACAGCGCCTCGGCGCCGCACGCCGTTTTGCCTGTTCCGTCAAAAATGTACTGCACATACAGCCGGAACTCCTTTTCGTCCAGCGCGTCACGCAGCTTGTTTTTCAGACCGCGCACATATTCCTCGCGCCTGAGCAGCTTTGCGTCGGCAAACACATAGGATTCTCCGGTTTCGCGCGCGTGATAAAAGCCGTGACGCGCATTAAATAACGCCTTTTCGCAGGGAATGTTCGGCGCGTCGAGGTGGAATACGCCTGCCTGAAAATGGATGTGATATTTCGTCATTACGTCGCTGTTAAAGCGGTTGAGCCGCGTGAGAAGCCGCTCGATGTATTCTTTCGCCTGCGCCTCAACGGGGGCCTCAAAGGCGAGGGCAAAGCGCCCGTCCGAAACACGCGCGCAAAAGTCGGCTTCGCCTGATTCCGCCGCAATTTCGGAGGCGGCATAAATTTGAATCTCCTCCGAAACCGCCGCGTCGGCATATTGAAGAATTTGCTGAACGTCAATGCCGATATACGCGATATAGTACAGCGCGCTCGAGGCGGGGGAGATGAAGTTGTGGTACCATTCCTCAAAATACAGACTGTTGCCGATGCCGGTGAGCGGATCTGCCAGCCGGTTTTCCTTCGCCAGCTTTTCTTTTTTGCGGCGCATGATGAGGATGATCACCAAAACGGCGCATAACAGCACGAGGCCGATGGCGGCAAACAGCAGCCAAAAGGGAAAATCGTTCGGAGAATTGTTTACCGCTGTTTCAACGGCAAGGCGCAGAATTTGCTCGGACGAGGCGGATTGCAGCGCCGAGGTGACGGTGTTGACCAAATCGTCGGACGCGATAGAGGTAAAGCCCACGCACAGTTCCACTTCTTCCTCGCCGTTGTTGTACGTAAGAATATGCACCTCGCCCGACAAAAAATCTACATCGCCCTTTGCGTGCGCCGAAACCAGCTCCACCTGCTTGTTTTTTGCCAGGCGGTATTGCTCGTTGGAGGTGCCGGAATTGATATAGGAAAAGTCGACGCCGCTGTCTTCTGAAATTTTCTTGTAGAGCTGCGGTAAAATGCCCTTATATTCCTTGGCGCGAACGTCGTAATATTCTATCGGGTACATGTCGGGATCGCCGGCAATATAGACGGTGTCTCCGTTTGTCGGTTCATCAACCGTATAAACCGCCGCGTGTGCGGCGACAGTTCCGAATATCAGCAGCACCGCGGCTGCAAAAATTGCTGTCAGTTTTAATTTCATAGGCGGTCCCTTATTTCAAATTAA
Source organism: uncultured Ruminococcus sp. (assembly GCA_902797525.1). GTDB lineage: Bacteria > Bacillota > Clostridia > Oscillospirales > Acutalibacteraceae > Ruminococcoides. Next base: position 5,449 of record CADBSZ010000013.1, read on the forward strand.
TTTTTTGCCGCTGAATTTTGCCCCATTGCAGCTTTCTCTTTCTGTAGCCGATGAATGCGGTTGCGCGCACCCACGCCATGATGAAGCGCAAAACGCTGATTTCAAAGGTGCACAGCAGCAGCGCCTTGAGCACATCGCGGAGAGTAACCTTGAGGTCGATGGTTTGTGTTCGCGCAAAAAAGGCGGTCATCGACATCACCGAGCCGAACAGCGCGTAAATGCCGAAAAACAACAGCATAAACGGCACGTTAATCAGGTCGACAAGGAAGGCGAGAATCGTTGTGGCGATACCGAATATCTCGATAAACGGCGACAGCAGCTCATAAATCAAAAAGTAAAAATAGGAGATAAAGCTGGTTAAGCCGAATTTCGGATTTGCCAGCATAACGCGGTGCTTCCACATGGACTGGAACAAGCCGATGTGCCAGCGCCGGCGCTGTTTGCTGAGGTCCTTCAGGTTTTCGGGCACCTGCGACCAGCAGATGGCGTCGGTGGCGTAGCGAATGAGATAGGGCATGTTGTTGGAAACGCAGTAGTCGTGAAGCTTGACAACAAGCTCCATGTCCTCGCCCATGGTCGTCGCGTCATAGCCGCCCGCGGCAACCACGGTGTCCTTTTTGAACAGTCCGAAGGCGCCCGAGATAATCAGAGAGCCGTTGAATTTATCAAAGAGAATACGCGACGCAAGAAAGGAACGGTCGTATTCAAGCACCTGCATGCAGGCGAGAAGATTGCGCGGCAGGCGGTAGTTGATGACTCTGCCTTTTTCAATTTCAACGCTGTTGGACGGACGGACAGCGCCGCCGACCGCAACGACGTTTTCGTTTTCGAGCACGGGCTTGACAATCTTGCTCAGGGAATCGTATTGCAGCACCGAGTCGGCGTCAATGCAAATAAAGTAGGGATATTTGCAGGCGTTGATTCCCATGTTGAGAGAATCCGCCTTGCCGCCGTTTTTCTTTCGAATCAGCGTCAGGGGCACCTTTTGGGTTGCCGCCTCATACACAAATTCCACCGGCTGACAGTTGATTTTACGCTGTATCGGGCGGCGAATCGGCAGCATGTCAAACGCCTCAATCAGCTTTGCCGAGGTTTTGTCGCCGGAGCCGTCGTCCACGACGATAATTTCATACAGCGGATAGTCGAGCGACAGCAAAGACTGCACGTTTTCAACAATCGTAACGTCCTCGTTGTACGCCGGCACGATGATGCTGATGGGAACATAGTGGTCTTTTAAGATAGTGTTTTTCAGTTTGTCCTGCTGCCGCTTGCGGAACAGCGAGGAAGAACCGGTAACAACGGAGATAAACAAAAAGGTGGAATAACCAATCAGATAGGCGACAAAGAAAAACTCAACGCCTATTAAAAACACCTTGATGAATTCAAACACCGTGTCGTTAAATAAAAAATATCTCATGTTGCCGCCCTCCTTTCGCTCAGCTTTTTGCGGTCAAAGCGATAACGCATCATTTCGCCCGCATAGCGGTCGTTTCCTTCAAATACATCCAAAAAGTCAGCGTATTCCAGTCCCAAATTTTCCAGCGCCTGCGAGGCATTGAGACGGACATACCAGTTGCGGCTGCTGAGGTTCTTTTTGAGCACCTCAATGGTGCGCTCTCCCGGGTATGAGGCCAGCGCGAAGCAGGTGATAGAGGTGTATTCCCAGTGCATTTCGTCCTCGTGCTCGGCGTATTTCATCAGCTGCTCATAGGCAGGCGCATAGGGGTATCGTCCCAGATAGCGGATGGCGCAGAAGTGAATTTCACTGTCATGCTCCTCACGGAGCAGTCCGAGCATTCTCTCCTGAAAATCGCCCGATGAAAAACGGATATAGTCAAGAATCGCCTGCTGAATATTGGGAGAATAGTCCTGCAGCTGCGACCACAAAAGCTCGTTGAGTTCATTTTTGTCGCCGGTAAAGCTCATCAAGCCGTCGGTCAGCAGCTTTTTGTTATGATAAAACCCGGCGAGGTCAATGATTTTCAGCGCGTCCGCAACGTTTTGGCTGACGCCCATGGAATAAAACGCGTTCAGCGCGTTTTCGCGGCAATAAACGGACGGCTTTTCCAGCAAGTCAACCAGAATACGGTTAATTTGCGGCAAATCCTCACCTAAAAACAGGCGGTAGCGTGCGATAACATACGGAAAATATGCCATTTGCAGCTCATCTCTGCGGCTGTAGCGGTTGGCGAGCGCAATAAAAACATATTCCATTTTGCGCAGATATTCCATAATGTCGTCGGGGTATTCCCTGTAAAGAATCTCCAGCGACTTGTCAAACGCCGTCAGCTCGCGCACGCGCGTCAGTCGTTTGAGCATCAGGATTCGGTGCCGGTCTTCAAGCGCCTCTTTGCCGAATTGGTCTTTGATCAGGTCGATATAATAAAGCCGGCTTTCTTCGGTTTCTTTGTCGTTGTGACTGAACAAAAAGATGCAGACAATATTAAAGCCAATCATCGCCAGACACACGGCAAGATATACGTAAACCAGTATCTCAATCTTCATCTTGATTTCTCCAGCGCTCCTGCAAAACGTAATAGGAGCTCTTCAGCCTTTCGTGATAGGTCACATGATTGTTCCAGCCCTGAAGCCGGAAGGGTTTAAGCTCTGCTCTTCGGGGGGAGCCGCCCTGCGTGGCAAGACCCACCCAAATTTCATTCACCTGGATGTATTCAACGCCGTAATTTTCATAGTAATCGTCATGAATCATCCTCAGCGACGGGTCGGCAAAGTTGAGCAGCTGCCACGGCAGCTTGATTTCCACAAAGCCGTCGCCTGCCATAAAGTCCGCCAGCGAGTTAAAATCCGGGCTGTCGGGATTGGCGTTGCCGTAGGTCAGCTTGCCGGTTTCGAACACCTCGGCAGGCGCCTGCAGGTTGTTGTATAACAGCGGCGTTGCCGTTTGCAGAATCATGTCGATGTTGACAAACTTCGGTGAATCCTTTGCGGGAATATTGTCCTTGAGATAGGCGTTAAATTCGTAAACGTTTTCCGAATAGTTGCTTCGGAGCACCTCATAGCGCTCCTGCACACGCACGCGGCTGTTCTTTTTGCCCTCCAGCTCGATGATAAAGTCTATCGCGCGGTCAAACAGGATATTCTTATCCTCATAATAGCTGCTGCCGGTTTTCGGCGTGATGTCAAGGGGAATATAGATGTTGTCGCTGTCGATATTCAAGCCGTCTTTTTTTACCATGAAATAAACAAACTTTTCGTCATATTTCATTGAAAGCTGCATGTCGCCGCGTTCGGCAACAACATCCGCGTCCTTCCACTCGGCGTTGTCGCCGTCTACATAGCAGACAGATTGCTTTTCGCCGGGGTCAAAGGACAAAAGGCCGAAATACTGTTCGTTGGTTTGGTAGTCCGACCAGTAGGGCGTTCGCTTGAGGTTGACCGCGTACATGGTGTTCCACGTGCGCTTGAACCACTCGTCCTGCCACGCGAACACGCAGCAGCCCGAACAGCCTGCCGCCTTGATGTCCTCATAGCAGTCGATAATCGCCTTGCCCTGATCCTTTTCGGACATGTTGCCCTGGTTTCTGCCCATGTTCATTTCGCGCTGCGCCATGCCGCGTCCGGTTGAAACGCCGAACTCGGAAATCACAACCGGCATGGTGTGGTGCCGCGTCAGCATCGACAGATATGCGCGGTAGGTGTTGAGCACGCCGTCGGTGTAGTAGGGCGTGAGGTCGTCAAAGCCTAAGGCGCTCCAGTCGGAGATATACGCCAGATAATCGGGATAGTACGGATAGACGTGATAGGACACAAACTGGCCCGACAGAAAATCCTCGGTTGTTTTAATGTGCTCCACGTCCACCTCGGCGCATTTCATGAAAAAGCGCTCGATGTCCTCGGGATATTCAAACGGGTCGGTGGTCGGCCAGTTGGAAAACGCAACGGGCTTTTGCGTTTTATAGCGGTTGGATTCGTATTCCACCACCCTGTCGCCAACCTCAGCCAGCATCGCCTCAAAGGGCGTTGCTTCGTCACAGGTGTAAAAATACTTGCCCTTGTAAACGTCGGCGCCCTCCACGTCTGCAAACTGCTCGTTGGTGTAGGCAACCGTCACGTCCTCCCACTCTACGCCGAGAATGTAGCCGATAACCCACTGCGAAATATCGTGCAGATAAAAGCCGGAGCCTGCGGACGCCATTCTGCCCAGCGAGATTTTTTTGTTGCCGTGGATAACGTCGAGCATGGTGCGGCAGTCGGACAAAAAGCGCTCCTTAAACTCCGGCGCAAAGCTGTCGCGGTGAGAGTTCTGCGTGTAGTCGTTTACCCACACGCCGTGCATGAGCCACAGCGGATGGTCGTTGTTTTTGTTGTATTCATAGAATGCGTCGTAAAAAACGTCCTGCTGCACGGTGTAGATACGGATGGTGTTGGCGCCCATCTCCTGAATGTACGCAAACCAGCGCATATAGGTTTCTTTGTCGATGGCGAAGTCGGTTGACCATTCGCCCGGCTTGCCGCTGCCCATGTTGACGCCCTTGATTTCAAACGGCTCGTAATCCTCGCCGTTGAACATCAAAATTTTGTCGCCCTCGGTGCGGACAAAGGTGGTCGGCACATCGCCGGGGTTGAGGTCGATATACCAGCCGAAGCGGTAATACACCGTATCGAGTCCCAATGCAAGCAGCACCACGATACATACAATAATAATAAATTTCTTCATAGCGTCTCCGTTAAAAAAGAGTAGCTTTAGTTTGCGTTTTCAATAAACTTCTTGACGCGCGATTCGGCGCTGTACTGTGCGAGCACGTCGATGTCTTTATCCAAAAACTTCGCGCGTTCATGAATAAAGCCCTTTAGCTGCGCCACAGCTTCCTCGTAGCTGTGAAGATTTCTTTCCTTCGGCCACAGCAGCTCATCGTTGTCAAAGGTGTAGCCCCAGCGCTCAAAATTGCGGTCAACCGCGGCGCCGAGATAGGCGATGGTGTCGTCGATGTATTCGTCAAGATACTCGTCGGACAAAACGCCCTTGCGCAAATCGCGGTAACGCTCAACAATGCGGTTGGTGAAGTCCTCGTTTTTGATGAGCATCCAATACCACGGAGCGTTAATCAGGCGAAAGTCGTCAAGCGGAATCGGCTGTTCCTGATAATTGTCGCAGGAGTTGTTGAAATCCCAAATGCACATGCCGTATTTTCCGCTCTTATCCTTGTAGATATAGGTAGAATAGCCGCCCGCGTCATAGTTCAGGGTGAATTCGTTGATGATAAAGTAATCCACAAAGGATTCGACGTTAATTGTCTTTTTGTAGCCGAATTCATCGCTGTCAAAGTCGTAGGAATAAAGGGATTTTTCGAATGCCGAGAAATCCTTGGTAATCGACGCCGAAAGCTCCGGCGTAAGGTTTTTGGGACCGGGATATTCGATGTTGACGCCGCTGGTTTTGTTCAGACGGTAAACATATTTGGTGAAGTTGTTAATATCCGCCTCCGAGGTTCTGTCCATTCTCAGAAGATAGCCGGAGTAGGTGTTGTCTTTTTTGTCGACCGACAGCGGCAGTCTTGCGCCGTTCTTGCCGGCGGTTATGGTCTCCGTCATGACATAAACGCCCTCGTATTCGCCGTTGATAAACAGCTCGCAAAAGCGGACGTTGGGGGCATAGGACATAATCTCGCCGCCGATGTTGTACCACATGTAGTTGCGGATGAGGGTTTTGTCAAGATACGGGCCGTGCAGCACCCATTCGCTGTGCGCCGCCATTCCCATCACGCTCTGGTTGTTGCTGTTTCCCTCGCTGTCAATCAGCTTGATTTTATATCCGAGCTTGTCAAAGTAGCGTGAGGAGTTGCCGTGCACGTGAACGGTCGCAAGGCTCTCGAGCGTCGGCGCGTCGCCGAGGTGATTGTTGGTTTCGTCGTGGTCGGTGATTTTGACGGTTGACACAATGCGGTCGGAGCCGTCAGCCGCCGTTGTTCGCTCGTGGCTGTGGTTCTTTTTGTCAATCACCGGCTTGCCGGGAATATCCTCGTCTGTTTCAATTTGAACCAGCGGAAGATGGGTACAAAATTTTTCGTCGCCGTGGTCGGCACAGTCCGCCTTTTTTGCTGCGGTCAGGTGCTGGTGCACCCGTCCCTTTTCCTGACGGACAAACAGCGTGGCGGTGAAGCCGGTAATCAACAGCGCGACGCAAAGAATGATACCGATTATTCTGTTTTTCATTCAACCACCGCCTTTCCTGATAATGGGGTGTTTTGGGCAGTAATACTTTCTTCTGATTAAATGCGTCATCCAAAACGCGCCGCCCTTAATCGCCAATGCAATCCGAGAAGGGCTCTCCCGTCATGCGGGCCACGCGCCTTACCACCGCGGATTTGCGGTTCAGACCGGCCTCACGGACAAAATAATTGGTCATGCTGATGCTGACATTTTCGCTGTCTCCGGCAAAGAGCAGCTGATAGCCGCACTTCAGCCACGCCTGGTCAGACAGCTCCGTTCTTTTGGAATAGGGATACGCCATCACAAGCGGCTGGATGTTGAAATATTGACGGAAGTTGCGCGCGGTATCGGAATAGTCCTTTTGCGCAATCGGCAAAAAGTTTTCCAGCGTGTCGCCGTCCTTGGTGCACGCGCCGCACCGTCCGTTGTGTGAAAAATAATGCTGCTTATCCGTATGGCTGACGATTTCAATTTCGCCGGAAGCCGCCATTTCGGCAAGCTCCTGCCAGGTGCAGTACGGCGCCTCGCTTTTTTGGCGCGCGTCGGGCGCGTTGGTCGCGTTGTCAATTTCATAGCCAATCAGCGCCAGCGACGCTGTCATCTGATATTTTTTGAGCAGCGGCCACGCGCGTTTATAAACGCCGTATTTGCCGTCGTCAATCGTAATCAAAACGGGTTTTTCGGGCATGGTGCCCTTGCCGTTGAGGTAATCAATCAGCCGCGCGGCGGTAATGCTTGTGTAGCCGTTTTGCTTGAGCCACTTCAAATCGCTTTCAAATTCGTCCGCATAAACAGCGTACTCGTCAAAGGCGACGCCGCTGTCCAAATCCTCCTGCGTGACAAATTCATGGTACATCAAAATCGGCACGCCGAACACGGTTCCCGGCTGATAACCCGTTTGCTGCGGCGCGCTGAGCTCGCTGCGGAATTCTCCTCTGACAGCGCGCACGCGATAGAACCAGTCTGTTTTTTTGTCCTCGTTTGCGTCATAAAGGAACGGTTCGTCGCGGGTTGCCACAGGCTGATAGTCGCCGTCGCGCGAGGAAGCCCGCAAAAATTCATAGGTGCAGTTTTCCTGCGGCTTCACGGAAACCACAACGGTGTATTTGTCCTTGGCGGTAACGGAGGTGATAACCGGCGTTTCGGGCGCCTTCACCTCCTCGGCCGACTTGCTGCCGGGCACGTTCAGGGTGCACTCCTGCGCCGTTGAAACGCCGTTTTTGCCGATGATTTCGAGCTTGTAAAGATAGGTGCCGCCGTCGCTGACAAAGCGGTCGGAATAGCTTGTTTCGCCGCTGCCGGAGTCGAAGATAAATTTGAAGTCGGCGTCCTTCGGGCTGCGGCGGTAAAGCCGGTAGGTTTCGGCTTCGCCGCTTTGCGACCAGCGGATAACCGCCGCGCCGTTTTCAAGAGTGGCGCTGAGCGTTTCCGGCGCTGCGGGCTTTTGACCGCAGGCGGTCAGCAAACAGCAAACCAGCAAAAGCGCCGCTAAAATCCGTTTCATATCAGTTGGACACCTCGTCGTTCTGCATGACAATGTTGACGTATTCAATGCCGCCGAGCTTGTAAATCGCGTCGGTCAGGTTGCCGTCCTGTTCCTCAACGCGTCTGAGCTGACGGGCGGTGATTTCGTAAATGAACTCAACGTTGTCCTCGTCCGTGTTTCTGACGCGCAAAATCGCCTTGCGCTTGAACACCGAGAACATATGCGCCTGAACCGCGGACTGGCGGCTGCGCGAGCCCCTGATGATGACAAGCATTCGGTTGTCGCTTTTGATGAGTCCGAGCACCAGCAATATCAGGAAGGTTATCACGCTGCCGACAGCGGCAACCACATAATCGCCAACGCCGCAGCAAATGCCGGCGATAACCGTCCAGAAAATATAGATGGTATCGCGGCTGTCCTTAATCGCGGTGCGGAAACGCACAATCGACAGCGCGCCGACCATACCGAGAGAAAGCGCGATGTTGTTGCCGATGACCGTCATCACCGTGCCGGTCAGCACCGTCATCACCACCAGCGAGGCGTTAAACTTTTTGCTGTAGATGGTTCCTTTGTGGGTAATCATGTAGGACACGAAAATAAACAAGCCCAAAACGGCTGAAACGAGAATATTAAAGATGATACTCTCAAGGCTTAATTCGCCCGTTGTCTGAAAAAGGTTAAATAGCTTATCTTTCATTTTCAACTCTCCTCAAAGGTGGGTTTGATAAGCGTTTTGTCTTGCCAGCACATATTTGCTGACGGACAGCTCGCTTTTGTCAATACAATTAATCATGCTCTGAATGTAATTCAGAAGGAAACCGTTGAACTTGACCTCCAGCACAACATTATACGGGTCAAGAACGGGATTCATGTTCAAGTGCTCCGAAAATAAATCAAAGCAGCTTTCGGTGGAGACGACGCGGTTGTCAAAGGTGACGCGGATTTTGTTTTCCTTGGCGATGAACGCCTTGCGGTTGTACTGCACAATCGTCCGCGGAATATACGCGCGCGCTTTCATCATTCCGTAGATTTCGGCGGCAAACGGCTCCCGATAGCTCAGCAGCGCCGAATAGTCGCCGTCAATCAGCCTCAGCGCGTCCTCGCGCGTGACGCGCAGCGAACGCTTCAATTGGCGCGCGCCCTGCTTTTGCTTCATTTCCAGCATGGCGAAATCCTGCTTGGGATCGTAGCACCGCAGGCGGATTTTTCTTCGCAGCTCCACGCCTGCCTGCTTTTCAAAAAAATCCGTATCATACGGCGTATCAAAATACAGGGAGCGAATCATGTAGCCGTGCATACCGTTGTGCGAATCCTGCATCATCACCTTTTCCAGCCTGGCGCTGGTGCTGCGGAACTCGGCTATACTAATCAGAAATTTCTTTTCTTCACGCAATACCTTATTCAATCCATCACCGACCTTAAAAAGAAAATGCCGGCCGCAATCATCAAATTGCGGCCGGTCAATCATACGTTCATAAAACGCTGCAGATACCTTAGCTTTGCGTCCCTGCCTTTCAACAGGTTTGCCTTTCATTATTCTATTATATTATACATAATAAAATGCCTAAAGTCAAGAAAAAACCAGTAGGAGAAGGCAAAAATATTTATTTTTATCACCATTTTTAACTGCCGGCATCAATCTGCGCGCGGCTTTTGCTGCTTGCGGCACATCCTGCCAACGCCGCCATCAGTATGACGCTGTTGATAATCCTTTTCATGAAACGGTAAAAGATTATCTTTATCATAAGGGATTTTTACAGCCCCTTCATTTACTTAACGGAATAACTGCCGAGATAACGGAAGGTGAATTTGCTGTCTTGGGTCAGCTTTTGATAATTCTCATAACTGCAATCGCTGCATTCTATCAGATAATGATAATTTCCGAGTTCTGTTTTCTCGGGTCTGTCGTGCAGGGCGACAAGCGTGATTCCGAGCTTATCCATTTCAGCTGTCAGCTTCGGCAAATCCTTTGCAAAGCCGCTTGCGATAAAGGCAAGGCGGTCTGATGTCGCCGTTGCAGGCGCCTCCTTTGAAAGCACATAAAACCGGGTTTTGTTTTTATCGTTATTCTGAATCCCTGCGGCGAGGATTTCCAGGCCGTAAACATCCGCACAACCTGCCGACGCTATCGCCGCGCACGATTTATCTTTTCCGTCTGCAACCGTTTTTGCGCCTTCGGCAGTGGAGGACGCTTCAATTACTTCAGCATCGGGAAGATTCTTTTCCAGCCACTCTTTTCCCTGAGCGATGCCTTGCTTGTGCGAATACACGGTTTTGATATCGCTGAGTGTTGTTCCCGGAAGCACGAGCAGATTTTGGCTGATAGGCAACTCAACCTCGCCGACAACGGATACATTCTCGCTTGCTATCAGCGTATCCACATAATCAACCACTGCGCCGCCAATCGTATTTTCCTGCGGGATAACGGCATAATTGCTCTTTCCGTCCGTCAACGCCTGCACAGCTTTCGGAACGGTTTGATAGGGGAGATAACTGCCTTTGCGTTCAAAGAATTTTTCGCACGCCTCCTGCGTGTAGGTGCCTTCGGGTCCGAGATAACTTACCGTCGCCGCGTCACAGTCAATCTGTACGGGCGTGCCTTTCGCCGCATTCTGATTGGAACATCCTATCAGCGAAACGCACAGCATAAATGCCAACAGAACGGAAACTGTCTTTTTCATAAGCTCACCGCCTTTAAATGATAGTAGCATTATACCACATGTTCACCGTATTGTCACTATACATTTTCAAGGATTAAGGAGTTCCAATGGTCATTTTCCTTGTTTCATGCGGTGTAAATTTAATTGATTTTTCCAAAAAACCCACACACTCAGCCAAAGCCGAATGTGTGGGATTGGTTCATTATGATTGTTTTCCTAAAACGATGCCGTCAAATTCCGCAAGATATGTTTGCAAATGGGTTGCGTCGTCGATGGTCACTTCTCCGTCGCCGTTGACGTCGGCTGAAACGAGCTGATTTGCGTTGAAGCTTTCGATTTCGGCGAGATGGCGCTGAATTGCCGTTACGTCCTTAACGTTAATTTTGCCGTCGAGGTTGGCGTCGCCGATCAACACCTGCTCTGTTACAGGTGTTTCGATTTTTTCCGTTGTCACAGTCACGGTCAGCGCGCCGGTTACTTTTGTAATGCGGTAGGTGTTGGCAAGTCCGGTGTCGGTGGGGCCTTTGATGTTCTTGTAGGTTCCTGCGGTTACGGAAACGCTGTCGAGCGCGTAGCCGTCCGCAATTTCAATCGTGAAATTCACCTGACCGTTGCCGGTGGAATCAGGCTCGCCGGTGGCGCTGCTGCGCGATACGGTGGTGCCGGTTGCCGATATAGATTCGCTTGCGCCGGTGTAGTCCTGCGTGTTATATACTGTGATGGATTTTACGCCGCTGTCGCCTGCAAAGGTAACGGTGTATCCTTCGTCCGCAACTTCTTCCTGATCCACCGAATGGTCGCAGACGTCAACGGTAACCGTTGCGGGAACGGTCTGCTTTTCTGTTTCGCCGCATTTGGTGCAGGAATAGGTTGTAACGCCGTTGGCGGTGGTGCCGGAATTCCAGCTATGGCTCCACGAGCCGCCCTTGCACGCCGTCACGCTTGTTGCGGTCGCAAAGGAAGGCGTGTTGGAAGAAACCGTTGACGGATAGGAAGCCATGACATAGTTGACTGCCTTGGGCAATGTATAACTGAACACTACACTGCCGCTGCTGCCTGCCGTTGTGTTGACAATTTTTCTGGCGGAATAGCTTGTTCTGTCGGCGTAATACTTTTGATTGCTGCCAAACCAGCCGGACTGCGCGGAGCCATCCATGCCGGTGGTGCCTGCGGTAAAAATTGTCGCGCCCTGAATCAAAACCGTGCCGTCCGCGTCAATTGCGGAGTTGTCGCCGCCGGACTTCATGCTGAACACAGCCTGTGTGCCGCCGTACAGATACAGTCCGCCGTTGGAGTCCAGACCGTCGCCGTCGCAGTTGACGTACAAATTGCCGCTGTAGATATAGATGTTATAGTCGCCCGTTGTCGCAGATGAACCGCCGCCGGGGTTGAATCCGCCGCCACTGCCGGGACGTCCTCCGGGGCCGCCGCCGGGATTAAAGGTGTTGCCGCCGCCGGCTCCCGGGTCGGTGCCGCTGCTGCTGCCGCCTGCCGCGTTCACGCCGTCGTCGCTTGCGACAACATAACAACGTCCCGAATACTGATACACCGTGCCGCCCTCTAATCCCTCATAGGAGCTGTTGATGGTGATGTCGGGGTCGCGGTCATAGCCGCCCTCGGTGCCGATTGTTAACGATGTGTCGGCGTGCATGCCGTCGTCGCCGGTTTGAATGGTGAAGGTGCCGCCGGTCACGGTGGCGTATGCGTCGGAATGTACCGCGTCGTCGCTGGTGTTCAGCGTAAAGGTGCCGCCTGTGATGGTGAGAGCAGGTTCAAGTCCTGCTTCCTCTGCGCGGTCACCGGAAGCCTTTAAGCCCTTGCAGCTGTATTCATTGGCAAGAGTGTCGTTCCACACGCTGTAGCCCTTCCAGGTTTGAATGTCAAAGGCGCCGCCGTTGATGTTCAGCGCGGTGTCCGCCTGGATTCCGTCGCCGTCAACATCAATGTCAAAGGTGCCGCCGTTGATGGTGATAGTGCCTGCGGATTCGGTGTCGATAACCGTACCCTCGGTTTCGTCCGTTGCGTCGGGCGCGCTCTTGACGCCGTCGTTCGCTGCCTTAATCACATAGGTACCCTGATTGATTAAGATACTGCCGTCGCAGGCGATGCCGTTGTTAACTGCCGCGCCCGAGGTGGTGGCGCCGTAGTATTTTGCGTTGCCGGTAATATTGATTTTGCCGCTCTGGTTAAAGATAAGGGAAGCGGTTGCGCCGCCCTTGATACCGTTCTTCGCGTTGGCAACCACATTCAGATTGCCGTCTCCGCAGAAGGTCACGGCAGAGCCGCTCTTTACCTTGATTGCCGCGCCCTCAAAGGCTTCGGCAACGGTGGTATCGGAGGAAGTTTCATTTGCAGGATCCTCGTTGTCGGTAATAGTAGAGGTTCCCGCTAAATGAATGTTGACAGTCGCCGACTTTTTCACGACAATCGGCGCTGTTG
>CADBSZ010000014.1 GCA_902797525.1 uncultured Ruminococcus sp.
AGGAAAGTCCGGGCTTCACAGAGCAATAATAACGGCTAACGGCCGCCGGGGGCGACCCCAGGGATAGTGCAACAGAAAATAACCGCCAACCGAGTGCCTCAAAGGCATTTGGGCAGACAGCTTTTTAACAAAGGCTGTTTTGGCAAGGATGGAAAGGTGAGGTAAGAGCTCACCGGAGGGCAGGAGACTGCCCTGCCGTGTAAACCCTATTTGAAGCAACACCGTGGAAGGACATATGCGCTTGCTCGGCGCGTCCTGAGGAGGTGGCACCGAGCGGAACGGGCAACCGTCCGCCAAGATAGATGGCTGTTCAAGACAGAACCCGGCTTACAGACGCAGTCGCAAAAAAACAGGCAGAGTACTCTGCCTGTTTTTTTAATGTTGATTCAATAAACGATTCGCTGCTTTATCCAAAGGCGGAATGCCCTCTCACGGCAACGGGAAGTTATTTATTGAGAGCCGCGTAGATTTTGTCTACCAGGGGATCCAGCAGAGTAATCTCACCGACTACGGGCAGCTTTGTTTTCTTGCCGGTAGCCGCGTTGATAATACCGAGCACCGCCAAAACAGCAATTGCCACGCTGCCCAGCGCAAAAATAATGGTGAAAATGTTGGTCACGGCGCTCTCCTGATGATAAACGGTGAAGAAGCCGTAAACTTTTTCGCCGGGGAAAATCGCTCTGATAATCGCCTTAATAATCTCGGTGACGATGGTGTAAGCCAGCGACAACGCGAGCAGAATAAAGCCCTGCTTTACGTGAAACTTGCAGTATTCGGAAGTTTTTCTCGCAAACAGGGGAATCATCAGGAACAAGCCCAGATATGCCCACCAAGCCATGCCTTTGTTCTGCTGAACATCGGCGTCGCCGGTCAAGGGCTGCGCCTGAGCGGTGTAAGCCTGCTGAGGCTGTGCGGCAGTTTGCTGAGGCTGCGCGTCAGCTTGCTGCGGCGCAGGTGCAGCGGCAGTGCCGCAGGAAGGGCAAAATGCTGCTTCGTCATTGAGCTGTGTTCCGCAATTTTTACAGAATTTCATAATTTACTCTCCTTTAAATTTAAGGGTATATTTTTTTGCGTTTTTTATTATAGTATGTTTTCATGCTACTATTTTTCTAAAAAAGAATAATATCTGAATCGTTATCTTTTTTATGAATTATCACCGAAATTTACAGATTCTATTACCTTTTCTGCACATTTTATGCCATCAACCGCCGCGGAAATGATGCCGCCGGCATAGCCTGCGCCTTCGCCGCAGGGAAAAAGCCCCTCAACGCCGACGGATTGCAGGGTGTCTGAATGGCGCAAAATGCGAATCGGGGACGAGCTGCGCGTTTCAACGCCGGTCAAAACCGCGTCGCCGTCGTCAAAGCCCTTGAGCCTGCGCCCCATGTCGCGAATCGCCTGTTTCATGCTTTCGCCCACATAATCGGGCAAAATGTCGTGCAGGTTGCTCAGCGTATAACCAGGTGCGATTCCCGGCGTTACCTCACCGAGCCGCACGGATGTTTCGTTTTGTAAGAAATCCGCCACGCGCTGAACAGGCGCCTGATAATTGCCGCCGCCCAGCGCAAACGCCTTTTCCTCCAAATCGCGCTGATAGTGCATGCCGGCAAGCGGATGGTCGCTGCCGTAATCCTTCGGCGAAACGCTCACCAGCAGTGCGGCGTTGGAATTCATTTCATCACGCGCAAACTCGCTCATGCCGTTTGTTACCAGCCGTCCCTGCTCGCTCGAGGCGTTCACCACCTTGCCGCCGGGGCACATACAAAAGGTGTAGGCGCCTCTGCCGTTTGCCGTGTTGACGTTCATTTTGTAATATGCCGCGCCGAGTCTTTTGTTCCCGGCAAATTTGCCGAACTGCGCGCGGTCGATTTTTTCGCGCAAATGCTCAATGCGCGCGCCGACAGAAAAGGGCTTTGCTTCAATCGGCAATTGCTTGTCATACAGCATTTCAAAGGTGTCGCGCGCGCTGTGACCGATGGCGAGAATCACGCTGTCGGTATCTATCTTTTCCGTTTTGCCGTGCCGTTCCGCTGTCACCGAGCAAATACCGCCGTTTTGGGCGTCAAAGCCAATCAGCTTGGTTTCAAACAACACCTTGCCGCCGAGAGCAATAATATCCTCGCGGATATTTTTGACGGTGATTTTCAGCTTGTCCGTGCCGATGTGCGGCTTGGCGTTGTACAAAATTTCCTCCGGCGCGCCGTGTTTGACAAATTCGTTCAGCACCTTGCGCTGACGGCTGTCCTTGGTGCCGGTGTTGAGCTTACCGTCCGAAAAGGTGCCGGCGCCGCCCTCGCCGAATTGCACGTTTGAGCTTTCGTCCAATGCGCCGCTTAGCCAAAAACGGTTGACGTCCGCTGTACGCGCGTCCACATCTCTGCCCCGCTCAAGCACAATCGGTTTAGCGCCGCTCTGCGCCAAAACCAGTGCCGCAAACATGCCGGCAGGGCCAAACCCCACCACAACCGGCGAAGCGCCGCCGTGCCACTGCGGCACTTCATAGCGATAGGGCGCGGCCTTAACCGCGTTTTTCGCGCGTTTAAGCACCTTGTCCTCGCCGATTGTTAACTGCGCGTCAATCGAACAGATAAACACAATGCTGTCCTTTTTCCGCGCGTCAATCGAACGGCGGAACAGACTGACGGACTGAATGCTTTTGCTGTCAACGCGCAGTTCCCGGGCAACCGCTTTTTTCAGCGTGTTGTCGTCGTAATCGAGCGGAATATGAATGTTGTTTACCCGAATCATAAGCTTTCTCCCGCAATAATGCCGCTTGCGAAGGCGAAGTGCAGGTTAAAGCCGCCGCACTCGCCGCAGAGGTCAACCGCCTCGCCGCAAACATAAAGATTTTTGCGCACGCGGCTTTGCATGGTCGTTTCGTCAATTTCAGTTCCCAAAACGCCGCCCATGCACGCCTGCGCGCGGTCAAAGCCGTCGTTTTCCGTAACCGCAAACCGCATGTCCTTTGCGCTGTGAGCGACGGCGCAAAGTTCTTCATCCGATAAATCGCGGCAAAGTCGCGAAAAATCCTTGATTTCGGCTGTTTTCAGCACGGCCTGCGCCATGCGTTTTTGCAAAATTCCCGTCAGAAGATTGTCAATAGTCAACTGTGAAAACAGCTCTTTATTCTTTATTAGAATATTATATAATTCCTTTTCAGAAATATCAGGCAGTAAATCCACCGCAATTTCATCGCCGCGCTTTGTTTGCAGCGACAAATTAAACACGCAAATTCCCGACAGGCTGTCCTCGTTAAACTGCACCTCGCCGCGTTCGCGCTTGATGGCGTTTCCGTTTCTCAGCAGCGAAACCGCTCCGCCTGCGCGCAGTCCCTTCAGCGATTTCAAAATGTTTGACTGAACCTTAACGGGGCACAGCGCCGGGGCGAAGGGGAGAACGCGGTGTCCGAAATTACGCAGCATATCTGCGCCTGCCGCACTGCCGCCGAGCTTCGGAGACGCCTTTGAGCCGGTTGCAATAACCAGCTTGTCACAGACAAATTCTCCGTTTGCCGTGACAATGACAAAATTCTTTTGCGCCTTTACGCTTTTAATACTTTCTTTGCAATAAATCTCCACGCCTGCTACCTCGCAGTTAAAGCGCAACACGTCGAGCACCACCGCTGCCTGGCGGCAAAGGGGATACACCCTGCCTTCGCTGTCGGCTGAGGTCAGCAAACCCAGGTTTTCAAAATATTGCAGGAGCTTTTCGGTATTTACGCGCTCCAACACACGCGCGCTTTGCTTTTGAAAGCTGCCTGCATATTTATCCGCGCTCACGGCAGTATTCGTCAGGTTGCATCTGCCGTTGCCGGTGGAAAGCAGTTTTTTGCCCACGCGGTCGTTCTTTTCAAGAACCGCGATTTTCATTGTCGGATGCTTCCGTTTTGCCGCAATCGCGCACAGCAAGCCTGCTGCGCCGCCGCCGATAATCACCGTATCAAATTTCATCGTGTCACCTATTAAATAAGGCAGCCGCAGCTGCCTTAGAATTCTTATTTTGCATTAGCCATAAACGCGAAAATGCCGCCCATGCCCATCTTCACCGCAATGCTTGCCGCGCCCATAATCACGCCGGCAATCAATACGCCGCAAATAACCGCGATAACGCTCTTTTTAAAATCCATATCCAAAAAGCTCGCCGCCAGCGTACCCGTCCATGCGCCCGTGCCGGGAAGCGGAATGCCGACAAACAGCATCAGCGCGATGAACAAGCCCCTGCCTGCCTTCGCCTGCAATTTCTGACCGCCCTTTTCGCCCTTGTTCAGGCAAAAGGTAAAGAATTTGCCGATGTACTTTTTGTCCTTGCCCCACAGCAAAACCTTTCTCGCAAAGAAAAAGATAAACGGAACCGGCAGCATGTTGCCGATAATGCAAATCGGATACAGCCAAAACACATCCAGTCCCCACGCAACGCCGACGGGGATTGCGCCTCTCAGCTCAACGATGGGCACCATGGAAATCAAAAAGCAAAGCAAATATTTTGTAAATACCGACACAGTATCACTCTCCGTATTAGAAATCTTGTTCAGTATAGCAGAAAACCCTATAATTTTCAATATGTTATTCTCATGTTTCCGTAAAAATCCAACAGAATCGGTAAAAAAGCATTCATTTTCATTGACTTTGCCCATATTTCATGTACAATAAATAAAGATACAGGAGGGATAACATGCAACGCAATCAAAGCAGCAAACGCTTTCGCGTGATTATTTTCACACTCACTGCGCTGATGATAGCGTTTGCGTGGGTTCATTCGCTGTTTCCCGCCGATTTGTCCTCGCGCGAGAGCGAGGGCGTGTTTCAAATCATTTACAGGTTTTTCTCGCTGTTCGGCGCCGGACAGGCGGTTACACAAACGATTATCCGCAAGCTTGCGCATTTTTCGGAATTTGCCGCCATCGGCTTTTTGCTGCTCAGCTGCGGCTACACCTTCGACCGAATCAAACCGCATCGTTACGCTGTTCCCGTCCTGTTTACAGGACTGTTGACCGCCGTGATTGACGAGACGATTCAGCTCGGTATTGAGGGCAGAGCAGGTATGATTACGGACGTTTGGATTGACTTTGGCGGCGTGGTGTGCGGATTTTTTGCCGCGCTCGCCTTTTATGCGATAGTCCGTAAAATCAGGAAGATACACTAGGGGGACTTATGGAGGAAAAAACGGTTCATCAGGAAAATAAAATGGGTACCATGCCCATGACAAAGCTGATTTTCACCATGTCGCTGCCCGCCATCTTTTCGATGACGATTTTGGCGATGTACAATGTGGTGGACAGCATTTTCATCAGTAATTACGACATGGACGGCTTCACCGCCGTGTCGCTGGCATATCCGCTGCAATTATTACTAATCGCAGCGTCTGTCGGAACCGCGGTCGGCGTCAATTCGCTTGTGTCGCGCAAGCTCGGCGAAAAAAATTATCATCAGGCAAATTCCGCCGCCACCCACGGCTTGGTGCTCTGTCTGTTCACCTATGCGTTTTTCTTGCTGCTCGGCATTTTTGCCGTTCGCCCGTTCATGGCGGCTTTCAGCAGCAATCCGCGCGTTATCGACGCAGGCGTGCAGTATTTCACCTGCGTGCTCTGCCTTTCGGTGTTCTCGATTATTCAGGTCATGATTGAAAAAACCCTGCAAGCCACCGGCAACATGATTTATCCCATGCTGTTCCAGCTTGTCGGCGCGATTGTCAACATTATTTTCGACCCGCTTCTCATTTTCGGCATCGGCTTTTTCCCCGAAATGGGCGTGCTCGGCGCGGCGGTTGCCACCGTGTTCGGTCAGTTCTGCGGCATGGTTTTCGCGGTCATTATTCTGTTTCGCAAGAGCCATAAGGTCAAAATTGAACTCAAGGGCTTCAAAATGGACAGGCAGACCGTCAAGAATATCTACGCCGTGGGCTTTCCGTCTATTATTATGCAGAGTATCGGCGCGATTATGATGCTCGGTTTAAACGCGATTTTTCAGTCGTACAATTCCATCGTTTCGGTTGATGTGTTCGGCATTTATTTCAAGCTGCAAAGCTTTGTGTTTATGCCGTGCTTCGGACTCAACCAGGGGCTCATGCCCATTATCGGCTACAACTACGGCGCGCGCAACAAAGAGCGGCTCTATTCGGCGCTCATTCGCGGACTGATTACCGCCGCCGGCATTATGCTGGTCGGCACCATATTGATGTGGACCATTCCCGATTTGCTGATTTCCATGTTCGGCAACGAGTCGAGCTTTACCGACGTCGATCCGCAAACGCTGCTCCGCGAGGGCGAGCACGCGTTCCGAATCATCAGCCTGTGCTTTGTCCCTGCCGCGGCAGGCATTATTTTCACCACCGTATTTCAGGCGGTGGGCAAGGGCTTTCGCAGTTTGCTGATGTCCTTTTTCCGCCAGCTGTTGATTTTACTGCCGATGGCGTTTTTGCTTTCGATGGTTTTCGGTGTGCGCTACGCGTGGTACGCTTTTCCGATTGCCGAGGCAGGCGCGCTGGTGATTGCCCTGCTGTTCTTCTTCAACCTTGTCAAAACCGATTTTAAAAAATTACATTAATGCATCGTCGCCTCAGCGCATATATTGCACTGAGGTGATTTTTAATGGAGGAAAAACAAAACCTGATTACATACGACGAAAACTGGCAGAGCGTCAGTGAGCCGGAAGTGCCGCTCATCCGTCCGCTTGACGATTGGGAAGAGGAACCGCAGGAAAACCTGCCGCCGCGTGAAAAACATCCGCGCCAAACGCCGAGGCAGTTGGTGCTCACCGTTCAGCTTGTCGCTTGTATTTTGCTGGCACTGGCGGCGTTTGCGCTCAAAAGCTTCGGCGGCGAGGCGTATTCCTTCACGCGCGACTGGTATTATACCAATCTTAATAACACGGCTGTTTTTGACGGAAGCCGCGGCTTTGATTTAAAAAATCTGTTTTCCGCCACCGCCGATGAAGCTTAGGCTGTTTTCCGCCGAAATCGAGGTGTCCTACACCTTGCTCTGTTTGATAGCCGTCAGCGCAGCTTTGGGCATGTTCGACGGCTTTTTGGCGTGCGCCGCTGCGATTGCCGTTCATGAGTGCGGCCATTTGGCGGCGATGGCGACATTTGGATATTTCCCAAAAAGAATTAAGATTTCCCTCTTTGCCATCGACATCATTGACGGGGAACGGCAGCAGCGCAGCTTACGAAAAAATCTTTTCATAATTTTTTTCGGCCCTTTTGCGAATTTTATTTGTTTTCTGTTCAGTTATCTGTTATACTTAAAGGGTATCACAGCTTTTTTGCCGTTTGCGGCGGCAAATTTGTCGGTGGGGCTGTTTAATTCGCTGCCTGTTTTGTCGCTCGACGGCGGTCAGCTGCTATATCTGATGCTCTGCCGCCGCCATTCGCCGGAGAAAAGCGAGAGGGTAGTGGACGTGTGCACCTTTCTCTGCATTTTTCCGCTCGCCGCGCTGGGCTTTTTGGTGCTGTTGAAATCCAAAAATAATGTTTCACTGTTGTTTGTCTGCGCCTATCTGATTGCTTCACTGATACTGCGCCGCAGCAGAGTATACTGACGGAGGTTGCTATGGTCAGCAAGGAAGTTGAAAAATTCCTCTTAAAGGTTCAAAAGCCGGGACGTTATGTCGGCGGCGAGCTGAACGAGGTTATCAAAAATAAACGCGACGTCGAGGTGCGCTTTGCCTTCTGTTTTCCCGACACCTACGAGGTTGGCATGTCGCATTTGGGCATGAAGATTCTCTACAGTCAATTTAACAGCGTGCCCTACATTTGGTGTGAGCGCGTGTTTGCGCCGTGGATTGACATGGAGGAGGAAATGGTCAAGCGGCACATTCCGCTCTATGCGCTCGAAAGCGGCGACCCGCTGTCGGACTTCGATTTCATCGGCTTCACCCTGCAATATGAACTGAGCTTTTCCAACATGCTCAACATGCTCAAGCTCGGCGGTGTGCCGATTAAAACCGCCGACCGCACCGACGAGCTCAAACAAATCGTCGTCGCCGGCGGCCCCTGCGCCTGCAACCCCGAGCCGATTGCCGAATTTGTTGACATCTTCTTCATCGGTGAGGGCGAGGAGGTCGATTTGGAGGTAATAGAGCTGTTCCGCGAATGTAAGGCGCAGGGAAAAACAAAGCGCGAGTTTTTGCGCCTGTGCGCCGACATTCAGGGCGTTTATGTGCCCTCGCTCTACGACGTTGACTACAACAGCGACGGCACCATCAAAAGCTTTACGCCGCGCGACGGCGCGCCCGCCGTCATTCACAAGCGCGTCATGACCGACATGGATTCATCCTACTATCCCGATAATTTCGTCGTACCGCTCGTAGAAATCGTCCACGACCGCGCGGTGCAGGAGATTTTCCGCGGCTGCATCCGCGGCTGCCGCTTCTGTCAGGCGGGCTTTATTTACCGTCCGGTTCGCGAAAAATCGCCCGACACCATCAATGCCCAGTGTCACGCCCTGTGTGAGAACACGGGCTATGACGAAGTGTCGCTGTCCTCGCTGAGCTCGAGCGACTACAGTCAAATCGTGCCGCTGCTCGAAAAGCTCACATCATGGACAAGCGACGAAAAGGTCAGCATTTCGCTGCCTTCGCTGCGCGTCGACGGCTTCACTGACGAGATTATGAACAAAATAAAAACCGTGCGCAAAAGCGGACTGACCTTCGCTCCCGAAGCCGGCAGCCAGCGCATGCGCGATGTTATCAATAAAAACGTTCAGCACGACGAGCTGATGCAGACCTGCGCCACCGCCTTTGCCGGCGGCTGGACAACCGTCAAGCTCTATTTTATGATTGGTTTGCCCACCGAAACCATGGACGACGTTGCCGACATCGCCCATCTCGGACAAGCCGTGGTTGACACCTACTACAACACGCCCAACCACGCCAAGGGCAAGTCGGTGCGCGTTACGGTGTCCGCCTCGTCCTTTGTGCCAAAGCCTTTTACGCCCTTCCAGTGGGAGCCGCAGGACGACATTCCCACCCTTCATGAAAAACAAAAGCACATTATTGAGAGCATTCGCTCCAAAAAGATTCAGTTCAATTACCACGACGCCGACACCAGCTTTTTAGAGGCGGTGTTCGCGCGCGGCGACCGCAAGCTGTGCAGGGTGATGGAGCTTGCCTGCGAGCGCGGCTTTCACTTTGACGGCTGGGCGGATTGCTTCAGCCTTCAAAAATGGCTGGCATTATTTGAAGAATGCGGCATCGACCCGGCGTTTTATGCCAACCGCCGCCGCAGCTTCGACGAAATCCTGCCGTGGGATCACATTGACTACGGCGTCAAAAAGAGCTTTTTAATCAGCGAATGCCAAAAGGCATATGAAAACCAAACCACGCCGCACTGCCGCCTGAAATGCAGCAACTGCGGCGCGGCAAAATACGGAAGGGGTGTGTGCTTTGAAAAACGTCAGAATTTGGTTTAAAAAAGACTTTGAGTGCCGCTATATTTCGCATCTTGACCTCAACCGTACCATGCTGCGCGCCCTGCATAAAAGCAAAATTCCGATTTGGCACACCGAGGGCTTTAATCCGCATCCCTTTGCCACCTTTCCGCTGCCGCTCTCGCTCGGCTTTCGCGGTGTAAACGAGTGCATGGACGTGCGCTTGGAAGATGATGATTATTCTTTTGAAGAAATATCAAAAAAGCTCAACGCCTGTTTGCCGCGCGGTATCCGCGTGTTCAACGTTACCGAGGCAGTCATGAAGGCGGGCAAGGTCGCTTTCGCTTCGTTCACGATTCATCTTTCGCTTGACAACAAGCCTTCCGGCCTGATTTGTCAGCAGCTCAATGATTTGCTGGAGCAAGACAGTATTTTGATTGAGAAAAAGTCCAAAAAAGGCATGAAAACCGTTGATATCAAGCCCGGTATCAAAAGCTATAGCGTCACGGAAAAGTTTGATTCCGCCTGTTTGGAAATCGTGCTTTCCGCCGGCAGCAGCGACAACGTCAACCCTAATCTTATTATTTCCGCGCTTGAGCAAAAAACCGGCGCGGAATACAACGTTGACGTCACCCGAAACGACTTATATAATTCCGACATGGAACCGTTCAGATAGGGGAGAATGATGTTCAGTTTTACAATTAAGGAAGCCGATTTTCTCAACGATTTCCGCGAGAAAATCAGCGAGTATGTCAACAAATCCTACAAATTTACCATGGGCTTTCTGGCAAGTCCGATTTTATGCGAATACAACGACAACGAGCGCCTGATATTGATTGCGATTAACAAATCCATCTATCAAAATCTCTACAGCTTTCTCCATCTCAATCACAGCAACATGCAGTACGCGGCGTTTTCGTGTCTGGAAACCGCGCTTTACGGTATGCGCGTTTATAAGGCGCTGGCAACCAGCCCCGACCACCGCCACACCTACATCACCTCGGCAAACTTTTCGCTTGACGAGTATGAAAAAGAGGAGCAAGCGCGTCGTGAAACCGCAGAGGACGCTGCCCCAGATACCGAGGTCAATGAAAACCATCCCATGATTCAGGAGGAGCAATTTTCGATAAAAGAATTTTACAATACGCTTCACCTTTTCAACACCTTTGTGCTCAAAAGTCCGTCCATTTCGTCACAGCTCAACAACCGCAACATTTTTCTCGGTCTTTCCTGCGGCAAGGAGCTCAGCGACGAACTGCAAAACGAGGTGCGCAAAAACATGGTCGGCGCCTATCTTTCGCTGACAAAGCACACCAAGCTCTTTTTCAACGGCGGTCTTGACAATGAGCTGGAGGACCTCGAAGATGAAATCTACGAGATTTTCAAGGAATACGTCAAAAAGTTTTCATAAACTTTCACAAATCTTTACGTCAATCTTCAAACAGCCGTCACATTTGGGCGGTATTCTTTAATCACAGTAAAGATTGACAACTCCGATAGATTTTTTTCATAGATGTTCCTTTTTAATAAAGACCGGCGGTGAGCCGGTTTTTATTTTTTGGTGAAGTTATGTATTATTATTCTTTAAACGAATATTTAAAAAACACCTTCGGCGAAAAGGTCTACAAGCTTTCCCTCAGCGGCGGCATGACCTGCCCCAACCGCGACGGCACGCTCGGCTCACGTGGCTGTATATTTTGCAGCGCAGGCGGCTCGGGTGAGTTTTCGGCATGCGCCGCGCTTTCTGTCACCGAACAGATTGCGCAGGCAAAGCGGCGCGTTGCCGCCAAAACCGACTGCAAAAAGTTTATCGCGTATTTCCAGCCCTTCACCAACACCTACGCGCCGGTTGCGCGATTGCGCAGTCTTTTTTTCGAGGCGATCGCGCCCGATGATGTCGTTGCGCTGTCCGTCGCCACCCGTCCCGATTGCCTGGGCGATGAAGTGATTTCACTGCTCAGCGAAATCAACCGAATCAAGCCCGTTTGGGTGGAGCTTGGTTTGCAGACCATTCATCCTCAAACCGCAAAATATATCCGCCGCGGATATGAACTTTCTGTCTATGACTGCGCTGCACAGCAGCTTCGCGCCGCCGGCATTAACGTCATTACGCATATTATCCTCGGCTTGCCCGGAGAGAGTAAGCGCGATATGATGCAAAGCGTCAAATACGCAGGGGAGAGAAGCGACGGCATAAAGCTCCAATTGCTTCATGTCCTGAAAAATACCGATTTGCTTGCCGACTATCAAAGCGGCAAATTTCAAACGCTTTCCATGGAGGAATACATCGACATCCTTTGCGACAGCATTGAAGTACTGCCGAAGCAAGTTGTTATTCACCGCCTGACCGGCGACGGCGATAAAAAACTGCTTGTTGCGCCGCTATGGAGCGCCGATAAAAAGCGTGTTTTAAACGCCATTAATAAAGCCCTGCATGAGCGAAATGTCACACAGGGCAAAAACTACAGCTCCGATTAATCGTCGGAGCTGTCTTGGTTTTTGTTCTTTTTATGCGTGTGCTTTCCGATTAAAAAGCCTGTCGCGGCTGCCGCGGCCGCCAATGAACAACACAGTACCGCAACCGCAATCCAATTGGTGGATTCTTTCGGCGGAAAACTCCGGATCAACCCGGAATCAGCCCTTGTTTCTGCCAACGTTACTTCTTCGGCGTCGGTTTGCTCAACAGTGACGGCAGTCGAATCAGCCGCAGCGCCGGCGGTAGATTTGGTGTTTTCCGCAGTTCCCACGCTGTCGCTTGCCTTGGCGGTCACAGTCACTGCGCCGGCTGTGCAGCTGCCGACAGACAGCTGTTGCACATCTGCGTCCACGCAGTCATAAACCGTATAGCCGAAATCCGCATCGCCTTCGCCGACAGATTTAAATTTCAGCGTAAAAACCGCCGCGCCGTTTG
>CADBSZ010000015.1 GCA_902797525.1 uncultured Ruminococcus sp.
CAACAAACAGAGTCAGAGTCTGTCGTGCTACCGTTACACTATTCCTCAAAATTTGTTACATCTCGTATGCAACGTCAATTATTATACGGTAAATCTTTGGATTTGTCAATACCTTTTTTGCTCAATTTTAAATTTTTTTCCGAATACGAATATCCTCACCCAAGAAATCCAGCTTTTGGGCGGCGCCGTTGATTCGGGAGACAAAACGGTTGGTGTAGGCTTTTTCCAGCTCCGCCATGTTGAAGTTGGTGCTGATGATGACCGGCTTATGCTGTAAGATTCTGGCGTTGAAGATTTCGTAAATCTGCGACACGGAAAACTGCGTGCGAAACTCGCTGCCGAGATCGTCGATAATCAGCAGGTCGCAGCTGCGCAGCGTTCCGGCGGTATCCCCTGTTTCGGTGCGTGAAAAATACTCTTTTTCGAGCTTAGAGAGCAGCGCCGGCGCGGAAACATAGATAACGCCGTAGCCGCGCTGAATCACCTCGTTGGCAATCGCGAGCGACAAATGGGTTTTGCCCAAGCCGGTTGCGCCGCGCATGAGAAGACTCTCGGAAGCCGGAGTAAAATTACGCGCGTAGCTTTGGCAGTACTTGAAAATTTTGCTCATTTGGCTGTAGGGCACAACGCCGGTTTTCGGATCGACGGCTTTGCTGTATTTCTCAATGTCAAAGCTGTCGAAGGTACACAGCGACAGGGGTGCCGTGCGGTTAAGCTCTTCGCACGCGCTTGCGACTAACTGCTGCTTCATGCAGGTGCACATCACGGTTCTGCCCTGCCATTCATAATAGCCGGTGTCGTTACATTTGGGGCAGGAATACTGAACCTCAAGAGCGTTTTCACCGTATCCGCTGTCGATGAGAAGCTGATTCAGCTCGGCTTGCAGAGCAAGATTTTTTTCTTTGAGCTTGGTCATTTCCGCCACAACGTCGCCGCCGCGCAAAACGGTTTTTGCCGCCGCAACGCCGCAGGAGGCGATTTCCTGCTCCAGCTCACGTGCACGAGGAAAACGGGCATAGATTTCCAAGCGGCGCGCCTCTGCCCTTTTTTCGGACTTTAGCCGCTTTTCGTATATTTTTTGGCTTGCGTCTTGAAAAACGCTGCTGCTGTATCCCATATGCTACCTCAATCCATAAAATCAAGAGTGTCGATTTTTTCCAGGTCGTTGATGTTGTAGGAGGAATTCGTCTTTTTGGAGGGCTGTCCTCCGCCGGATTCGACCGCCTTTAATTCATCAAGATTTTTAATGCCCATGGCGTGCCATTTTTTGAGAATGCCGTCGATATAATTGAACTTTAACTCACCCTTGCTGTCAACACAACGCTCATACGCCTCACGCAGCATGGGTGAAGAAAACTTCCACTCCTCAACCCAGCGCATGCAATATTCAAGCTGTTTTTTGGTGGGTGAGCCGACATTTTGGATACCGAATATTCGCGATACAAAGGAATAGCACTCGCTCGTTTGGTGTGCGCGCGCGATTTTGGCGTCGGCGGCTTCAACGGAATTAATACCCTCGTCCGCCCATGCAATACCGATTTTTTCAACGGTGCGCATGTTGCCCTTGTCGATGCTGACGCAGTATTGCAACAGCATAAGAATCACGTCGGGGCGCAGTCCGCAGGTGTCCTTGAGCATGAGCAGCGTAGAAATATCGGAATTGGAAAGCGTTTTGCCGAGCGCCGTTTGCGCTTCGCTGACCAGAAACTTCAAATCATTATCCACCGCAAGCCGCTGTGAGGTAAACACATAATCGGGCTTTTGCGGCTTGGTAACAATAAAGCGCTGCTTTTTTTCCTCTACCTCCTGCGAGATGGTTTCCGGGGAAAGCTGTTTTTTTTCAACAGGTTGAGGGGCTTCTTTTATTTCTTTTTTTGAATTAACAGGAGCGAAAACGCCCTCTGTTTTTTGCAATATATCGCGGCTGACCCAGTATTCCAGTGCTTCGGGAATGTCGGTGACATTCACGCCCGTTGCTTTGGATATGTCATCCAGCTCTAAATCGGTTCCGGCGTTGCGGAGCACATAAAGCAAAACCTTGAGCTTTACGCCGTCGGCAAATTTCAGCCCTTCGTCAACGATTTTTGACGGTACGGCGAAAACCGAGCTCCAAGCGCCGAGATTAAGTTTAACTGACATTTTCAAAACCTCTGATTGATTATTGAACTATTATTGTAGCATATCGCAATCATTTTGAATTAATAAAAAAGAAAATAGAAAAATATTTATAAAACAAAATGCTCTCCGAAAAGAGAGCATTTTGAATAAATGTGAATTATTTTAACAAGGTGCCCTGGCTGGCGCATTTAAGATAAGCGTTGATGAAGCCGTCGAGGTCGCCGTCCATGACCGCCTGGATGTTGCCGGTTTCAAAATTGGTGCGGTGGTCCTTGACCATTGTGTAGGGCATGAACACATAGCTGCGAATCTGCGAGCCCCAGGTAATTTCCTTTTGAACGCCCTTGATGTCCTCAATTTTTTCCAGATGCTCGCGCTCTTTGATTTCCATCAGTTTGGAAATCAGCATTTTCATCGCAACGTCGCGGTTCTGGTACTGGCTGCGTTCTACCTGAGAAGCAACGACGATACCCGTCGGGATATGCGTCAGGCGGACTGCCGAGGAGGTTTTGTTAACCTTCTGACCGCCGGCGCCGCTGGCACGGTACACGTCCATTTTGATTTCCTCGGGCGGAATGTTGACTTCGATGGTGTCGTCGATTTCGGGCATAACCTCCAAGGAGGAAAAGCTGGTGTGGCGTCTGCCCTGCGAGTCAAAGGGAGAAACGCGCACCAAACGGTGAACGCCTGCCTCGCTTTTAAGATAGCCGTAGGCGTTTTCGCCCTCAATGAGCAGCACCGCACTTTTGAGTCCCGCTTCATCGCCGTCGAGATAGTCAACCTCTTTGACCTTGAAGCCGTGCGCCTCCGCCCAGCGAGTGTACATGCGGTAAAGCATTTCCGCCCAATCCTGCGCTTCGGTGCCGCCGGAACCGGCGTGGAAGGTCAAAATCGCGTTGTTCTTGTCATATTCGCCCGTGAGCAGGGTTTGAAGCCGCTGCTTTTCGAGCATTTCACGTACGCCGTCAACCTCGCTTTGCGCTTCTTCGAGGAGAGATAAGTCCTCTTCCTCGTTGGCAAGCTCGATTAACGCCTGCGCGTCGTCATATTTAGACACCAAATTGTTGTAGGCTTCCACCTTGCCCTTGAGGGCGCCTGTTTTTTGCAATACCTGCTGGGATTTTTCAACGTTGTCCCAAAAGCCCGGCTCGGTCGCCTTTAGCTCTAACTGTTCAATTTCGGATAGCATGCCCTTCATGCCGAGGGCGTCCGACAAATCGTCAATTTCGGGCTTGAGCGCCTGAAGCGAAAGCAATAACTCTTCAAACTGTACCATAAGTGCACCTTCTTTGTTTGATTAACTCTAAATGTTTATTATAACAAATAACACAAAAAAAGTAAACATTTTTTATTTCAAAAATTTATTGCATTCCCTGCATTTATTTGATATAATAAATAAATACGAAAAAGGTAGGAGGATTTTATGGAATTTACTCAATACACCTGCCCCGTATGCGAAAAACGCTTTGAAAACGGCGACGACGTTGTGGTTTGTCCCGAGTGCGGCGCGCCGCATCACAGAGAATGCTATGAATCAGCAGAGCACTGCTTTTATGCGGACAAGCATGCGCCGGGATTTTCATTTGAAAACGCCGGCAAGGAAAACGAGGAGGAAGAACCGCAGGATTCCAATGTGCAAATTTGTCCGCAGTGCCGCGAGGAAAACGAGAAAACCGCCTTTTACTGCAACAAATGCGGCTATCCCCTTCAGGCGCAGGACAGAACGCAGCAGACGGACACCCGGCAAAATCAGACAAACGCCAACCGTCAGGGAATGCCGTTTGGCTTCGGCTCGGCAGGCGCGCCGATGTATGATCCGCTGGTGGGACTCAACAGCGAGGACGAAATTGCCGACAACGTGAAGGTCGGCGAAGCGGCAAAGTTTATCGGCAAAAGCACACCCTATTATTTGCAGGTTTTTAACCGCATTAAGCTGTTCGGCTCGAGCAAATTCAATTTTTCGGCGTTTCTGTTTTCGGGCGCATATTTCCTTTATCGAAAAATGTACGCCGTGGGCGTCGTTCTTATTTTACTGATGATTGGACTCAGCGTCGGCTCGGCGTATTTGATGATGTCAAACGATTGGTTCACAAATTACAACGCGTTTATGCAAAGCGTCAGCCGCGGCGAACAGATGAATATGTTTTCACCTGAGATGCTCAGCCTGCTGTTGCCTGCGCTTTTATCATCCATGCGGTTTGTGATTATGCTGATTTGCGGCTTTGTTGCCAACCGCAGCTATTACAAACACTGCACAAAGGTCATTAACGAAATTAAACAGGAAGAAAAAGAAGAGGATATTAACAAAACACTGGAAGCTCGCGGCGGCGTGAATTTACCGATGGCAATCAGCTTTTTTGCCAGTTTTGCGGTGATTTACGAGATTTGCAACATACTTGTAAACAGCCAAAGCTTCTGGAGATAGGAGGAAACCATGAAGATAACAAAAGCGGTGATTCCCGCGGCAGGCTTCGGCACACGCGTTCTGCCGGCGACAAAAAGCTTTCCGAAAGAGATGTTCCCCATCGTTGACAAGCCGACGATTCAATACATTGTTGAGGAAGCGGTGAACGCGGGCATTACGGATATTTTGATTATTACCACGCGCGGCAAGGGCTTGATTGCGGATCATTTTGACCGTTCGCCCGAGCTGGAGCATATTTTGGAAAAGAGCGGCAAGACCGAGTTTTTGAATATCGTCAAGGATATTGCGGACTTGGCAAACATTAACTTTATCCGCCAAAAGGAAATGAAGGGCTTGGGACACGCGATTTTGAAGGCGAAGTCCTTTGTCGGCAACGAGCCGTTTGCGGTGCTGTTCGGCGACGGCGTGATTATCAGCAAGGAAAAGCCGGCGATTCAGCAGTTGATGGAGCATTACGGCGAGTTTGGCGAAGGCGTTGTCGGCGTGAAAAAGGTTGCGGAAAGCGAGATTCATAAATACGGCTCGCTGAAGGTGGAAAACCTGCACGACAATGTGTTTAAATGCACCGACATGAAGGAAAAGCCGCAGACAAAAGAAGAAGTTTTGTCGCTGTATTCCATTTTGGACAGATGCGTACTGCCGCCCGAGATTTTCGAAATTTTGGAGCGTACAAAGCCCGGCGTCGGCGGCGAAATTCAGCTGACGGACGCGATGCGCGAGATTGCCGTGACCAAAGGCATGACCGCTGTGGAGTTTGAAGGCACACGCTATGATATGGGCAACAAATTCGGCATTTTGCAGGCACAGATTGAGGTTGGTTTGGAGCATCCCGAAACCAAGGATCAACTGAGAGCGTACATTAAAGAATTGGCTGAAAAATTATAAAAATGTAAAAAATGAAACGGTTATTCCGTCAGGCAAAAGCCTCATCGGAATAACCGTTTTTGTAAATTTTCAAATGTCAATCATGATTGGCTGATGATTTTCGTAGATGGCATATTGAGTGAAGCCGGCGCGACGGGCGACCTCAATTCCCTGCGCTATCCCCTTTCCGACCATATCGGCGGAGTGCGCGTCGGTGCCGATGGTGATATATTCTCCGCCGTGCTCGCGGAAACGGCGCACAAGCGCTTCGTCCGGAAGCGTGGTTTGCATTTCCTTGAACAGTCCGGAAACATTGATTTCGAGGGCTTTTTTATTCTTTATCAGAATTTTAAATATCGCGTCAATGCTGTCGGCATGCTTATCGAGATCGGGCGTTTTGCCTGTTCCGGCGATGATGTAGCGCAGCGGATAGGTCAGGTGTGCCAGGCTGTCATAATGCGGAAAGGCGGCGGTTTCACATACCTCGTCAAAATAGCGCTTGAGAAGATCGTCGATGTTGATTCCGCTGTAGTTCATGTAGTAGAAATCGAGCATGTTGCGAAGGCCGTGAACCGAGGCGAGAATGAAGTCAAAATCGCCGTAGGAAAGCGCTTTTTCGGTGCAGGACAAATCGTGCATCGGCTCTCCTAATTCCATGCCGCGCAGCACCTTGAGCTGTCCTTGATATTTGTCGCGCGCAAGGGTGGCGTCGGCAAAGGATTTCGGGATTTGCTCGTCAAAGCTGCCGAACTCGCAGTCGGCCCCGAAACGGATGAAAGGCGCCTCGCAATGGTCGGTGACAGCGATGGCGCTCAGGCCTCTTTCGATAGCGGCACGGCACATCTCGTCAACCGTGTTTTTTGCATCAAAGGAATTATCGGAATGTGTATGTGAATCACAAAAAATCATATTCTAAATACCCCCTAAAAAAATAATAGCATAACAGTTTAATTTATGCAAGATTTGACTTTACTTTACGGATAAAAAAATATATAATAAAACGGTAAATTTATATACATAATTATATGTAAAAAACATCGGAGGACAATATGAAGGCTATTATTACCGTAATCGGCAAGGATACCGTCGGCATTCTCGCGCGTGTTTCGGACGCGTGCGCCAAGGCAAGCGTAAACATTGTTGAGGTGACGCAGAGCGTTTTGCAGGACATGTTCGCAATGGTTATGCTCGTGGAAATTGACAGATCGACTGTCGGCTTTGACGAGCTGCGCGAGAATTTGAACATCGTCGGAGAGGAAACCAACACCAAAATCCACATCATGCATGAGGACATCTTTAACAGCATGCATAAAATTTAATGTTGGATTGAAAGGATAATTACGATGCTGGAAACCAAAGATATACTGGAAACAATCAATATGATTGACAACGAAAACCTGGACGTGAGAACCATCACGATGGGTATTTCG
>CADBSZ010000016.1 GCA_902797525.1 uncultured Ruminococcus sp.
AAGGCGTTGCCGGGAACGACGCAAACCTTGTTGAGCACCGCTTCCTTGCAGAACGCAGGCATGTCCACGTCCTTCGGCAGGTCGCACCAAATGAACAGACCGCCGTCAATTTTGTGATAGGTAATGGCAGGCGCGCAGTATTTGTCGAGCAAATCCATGCAGAACTGCGCCTTTTCGGTATAGATATCGCGCAGCATTTGCAGGTGCGCGTTAAAGTCGTATTTGGTGACGAACTCGTCGCAAATCACCTGCGACCAAATGTTGGTGTGAACGTCGTTACCCTGCTTGCAAACCACCAGCTTCTGGAAAATCGGCTTGGGGGCGATGGTGTAGGCGACACGGATGCCGGGAGAGATTACCTTTGAGAACGAACCGGCATAAATGACAATGCCGTCGGTGTCAAAGCTCTTGATGTTCGGCAGGTTTTCGCCGCTGTAGCGCAAATCGCCGTAAGGGTTGTCCTCCAAAATCAGCACGCCGTACTGCTTGGCAAGCGCATACATCTTTTTGCGCTTTTCAAGGCTCATGGTCACGCCCGAGGGATTCTGAAAGTTCGGAATGGTGTAGATGAACTTGGCGTTGGGGTTCGCCTTCAGCGCTTCCTCAAGGCCTGTCATGCTCATGCCGTCCGGCTCAACGGTAACGCCCGCGAGCTTTGCGTTGTAGCTGCGAAAGGTGTTCAGCGAGCCGATAAACGACGGCGCCTCCACAATCACAACGTCGCCCTCATTGACGAGCGCCTTGGAGCACAAATCCATAATCTGCTGCGCGCCGGTGGTAATCAAAATATCGTCGCTGTCGCTGCCGGTGTTGTGCTCGCGCTGCATATATTCCATCATGTGGCGGCGCAGGGGCGCATAGCCCTCCGTTACGCTGTATTGCAGCACCGAAATGGGATTTTCCTTCAGTATTCTCGCCGAAATTTCTTCAATTGCCTTTGCCGGAAACGCGTCGGGCGAGGGGTTGCCTGCCGAAAGGGACACCACTTCGGGGTCTGCGGCATACTTAAAAATCTCTCGAATCGCGCTGGGCTTCAAATTGGAAACGCGGTCGGAAAACTTGTATTCCATAAAACATACCTCTTTTATATAATTTACTGATATTGCCATCCATTATTGTAACACGTTTGCGGCTGAGAATCAAGGTTTTCAGCGCGTTAAAGTGATTTCATTGTGCTGATTTCGGGGCGAAAAACCCGGGAAGACAAAAAAAGTTCAAAAGCCTATTGACAAGATAGGAAAAGTATGTTATGATAACCGTACAGTAAAACCTATTAATCCAATATGCAATATAGGAGAAAAACAATGAAATTCACGAACAACCGCTTTTGTTATGACAGACGAATGTGGAGCCGATGTTAACGCAGCCGACCGAACATTCTATATCATCACAAAAGGAGACAATTATCATGAGCACATTAAAAGAAAGAAACCTTCATTTTGAAACCAAGCAGCTGCATATCGGCCAGGAGCAGGCGGACCCCGTCACCGACGCGCGTGCCGTTCCGATTTATGCCACCACCTCGTACGTTTTTCACAACAGCCAACATGCCGCCGACCGCTTTGGCCTGCGCGACGCCGGCAATATTTACGGCAGACTCACCAACCCCACGCAGGGCGTGTTTGAGGAGCGCATCGCGGCGCTGGAGGGCGGCACCGCCGCTCTTGCGGTAGCCTCCGGCGCGGCTGCCGTCACCTATACCATTCAGGCGATTGCCAAGGCAGGACAAAACATTGTCGCCGCGAAAACCATCTACGGCGGCACCTATAACCTGCTCGCGCACACCCTGCCCGAATTCGGAATTACCACCACCTTCGTCAATCCCGACGAGGAGGGCGCGTTTGAGGCGGCAATTGACGAAAACACACGCGCGATTTACATTGAAAGCTTAGGCAACCCCAACTCCAACATCATCGACATCGAAGCCGTTGCCAAAACGGCGCACGCGCACAACATTCCGCTGATTGTTGACAGTACCTTTGCGACGCCGTTTTTGCTCCGTCCGATTGAGTACGGCGCGGACATTGTGGTGCATTCCGCCACCAAATTCATCGGCGGCCACGGCACAGCCATCGGCGGTGTGATTATCGAGAGCGGCAGCTTTGACTGGGCGGCAAGCGGCAAGTTTCCGCAGTTTGCGCAGCCCAACCCGTCCTATCACGGCGCGGTGTTCACCGACGCGGCGCCCGGAGCAGCGTTTGTCACCTATATCCGCGCAATCTTGCTCCGCGACACCGGCGCAACCTTGTCGCCGTTTCATGCGTTCATCTTCCTGCAAGGGCTCGAAACCCTGTCGCTGCGCGTCGAGCGTCATGCCTACAACACCGCCAAGGTGCTCGAATTCTTGCAGAAGCATCCCAAGGTGGAGCACATCAACCATCCCTCGCTGGCGGCTTCCGGTTATCAGGATTTGTACAACAAGTACTTCCCCAACGGCGGAGGCTCAATCTTTACCTTTGAGGTGAAGGGCGGCGAGGACGAGGCAAAGAAGTTTATCGACAGCCTGCAAATCTTTTCGCTGCTTGCCAACGTTGCCGACGTCAAATCCCTCGCCATTCATCCGGCTTCCACCACCCATTCACAGCTCACGGCAGAAGAGCTGGCGGAGCAGGGAATCAAGCCTAACACCATCCGCCTGTCCATCGGCACCGAACACATCGACGACATTCTTTTCGATTTGGAAGAAGCATTTTCACAAATTTAGTTTGCATAAGACGGAATGACGCGCTTTTGCACAATTGGAAAACGCGCCAAGCGTTTTCTCTCTGATAGAAAGTTGTCTGCTTTCTATCAGAGAATAGTATTAGTTCTCCAAAAGAAAAAAACACACTTGCAAACAGCAGGTGTGTTTTTTTGCGGTTACAGACAAAAAACAAGGCGCCCGTTTTGCGGGTGCCTTGCCGAAACAATTTGTTTATTTATAGCGTCTGCCGTTTTTGGGCTTTCTTTTGCTGCTGCCGCCGAAGTCGTCGTCATAATCCGCATTGGAACGGTAGCGCGCGCCGTTTGCGCTGTGGGCTGCGGATTTTCCCGCATGCGCCAGCGCGGTTTTCTTCCTTCTGGCAACCGCTGAAATAATCAGATATGCAAAGCCTGCAACGCTGAGTGCAATCAGTGTAAAGCCGAGAATCAGAATCAAATGGCCGTTGTCGCCCGCGGCGTCGTTGTTCTGGATAAAAGCAAAGTCGCCGCCGTTATCATCGGACGTTCCGCTTGCGCCGCTCAGCTTTGCCTTAATGTCGTTCCAGTCGCTGGAGGACAGGGTTTTTTCGTCCACCTTTGTTTTTGAGGT
This sequence comes from uncultured Ruminococcus sp., assembly GCA_902797525.1. Lineage (GTDB taxonomy): Bacteria > Bacillota > Clostridia > Oscillospirales > Acutalibacteraceae > Ruminococcoides. The sequence goes on from CADBSZ010000016.1 coordinate 3,293, forward strand.
GTCGAACAGGGGCGCCGAAGGAGCGGTGCTCATGGGAGGCGTGTAGGTTTGATCGCCGCCGACATACACCTCGGAATAGTCCGAATAGGTGTTTCCGTCCGCGTCGTAATACACGTCGGAGTTGTTGCTGTAGTCAGGCTCCTCATACGGTTCCACATAGCTTGTCTGCGGATCAGGCTCCACATAGCTGTACTGCGGATCGGGCTCCACATAGCTGTCCTGCGGCTGGGGCTCTACATAGCTTTCCTGCGGCTGGGGCTCTACATAGCTGTCCTGCGGCTGCGGTTCCACATAGCTGTCCTGCGGCTGCGGATCCACAACGCCGGGGTCGCCGCCGGGGATGTCCTCGGCGTGAACGGTTACGCTGAAGGCAGTCACCGTCAGAATGACCGATAAAATTGCCGTGAGAATACGTGCGTGTTTTTTCATAATAAAGCACCTTCCTTTCAAGGGGTGTGCGTTATTTATTCTTCCTCTTTTGCTGCCGCGGTGGTTTCAGGCTCCTTGGGAACAAAGAACATCTTGGGATCATAACCGTCAACCGCGTTGTTCTTGTCATAATCAACCTTGCCGGCAAGCTCCTTGAGGTAGTTGGTGAAGTCCTTTTCCTTCATCTTGGAGATGATGGTTTCGTCGTTGGTG
>CADBSZ010000017.1 GCA_902797525.1 uncultured Ruminococcus sp.
CTGATAATATGGCAAAATATGATTTTGATTCTTATACGCTTTATGAGATTAAAAAGCGCAATGTGTATTCGGTAAAAGTACGCATCATCCTGAAAGAATCGGTCAACGGCGAAGTGCTGAAACCTGCCGCTGAAAAAGCTTTCACGCGATTTCCGTATTATCGCAGAACGGTTGCCGTAGATCAAAACGGAGGCTACGTGTTTGAAACCTGCGACAAACCGATCGCCGTCATCAAGGGCGATGTAGCGGTCAAGCTCGGAACTGAGGAAACAAACGGTCTTTTATTTGCTGTAACCTACGAGGGTAACGATATCTTTTTCAGCTTTGCTCATAATTTCTGCGGCGCGTGCGGAGCGATGAGATGGATCAAAGCCACGCTGTGGCAGTATCTGACTGATTCGGGCTATGCAATCGACAGCACGGGAATCATGACGGTTGATACGCCGCTCACCGATGAAGAACAGGCTCAGCCGGATGTCGCTTCCCTGCCTGACGGAGAGGCGATTGGCAATTTCAACTTTACAAACGATTCCTACATCATGATCAACGAGTATATCGCAAGAATGAAGGATCCTAACGGTATCGACGGCTACTATCCCATCAGGATTCCGAAAAGAACCCTGATGAAATACGCGCGTGATAACGACGGCAGTCCGAACTCTATTTTAGCGGCGCTTCTCTTCAAAATGTGTGTGAAGGCGCTTCCGGATGAGAGCAAGTTCACTTGCGGCATAACCAACAACTATCGGGCGGATGTCGGATGTCCCGAAACCTACAGAGATATGGTCAGACAGATGTATGTGCAGTATGACGCCGGAATGAAGGACTGGTCTGTCGAAAAGCTGTCGACGGTTACCAGAAGCCGCATGTATCTTCAGATGCAGCCTGAGCTGAGCTGGGATAAATGCAGAAAGGTAGAGGAGTTTCGCAGACAGATAGACGCTCAGCCCGATTTGAAAAGTAAGGTTGAGTACGCGGCAGAGAACAGCCCTACCACGCATGGCGTGCCTGCGGCGTTTAATATCAGCTATGTGGGAAAAATCGAATGGGGCGGACTTGCTGCGTATATCGACGGCGTTTTTACGCTTACGGTTGCCCATCTTTTGATTGAGGTAAACGCAACAGAAGAGGACTTTTGCCTCAGCTTCCAGACGCTCCGCAAGGATGATAAGTATTTAAAAGAGTTTCTTGAGGTGCTTGACGAAGAGGGAATCGAGCATTCCGTCGGGAAGCTCAGGGGCAGAAAAATCCCTGCAATCATATTGCCTTAACAGACGAATTGCCGGTAAGAGAATTCTCTTGCCGGCAGTTCTGTTTTTCGAAGGGTTTTTGAGAACCCTTGACCTTGAGTATTGCGCATATTGTTCGTTGTTGACACGGCTTCCCTGCCGTGTGAAAAAAGGTTAAAATAATGGTCAATTTTTGTCGAAGTCTATAGACAATCCGCCCGGTTTCTGTTATCATAATGATAATAAATTGTTGAGAAGGGAACAATCGCCATGGATAACGTACAAGAATTAAGAGAAATCGTCAATCCGGTATTCAATACCGCGAAATCCTGCGTACAGTTACACGCTGCCGCAGGCGATGAAGACTCCCGACAGCTTCTCGGCGCCCTGGGGTTTGGAGGATTCGCCAATCAAAATGACAACAAGCGCGTTCCTTCGGAGTTGGCAGAAAAGGTGAAGCGGCTGTTTCCGGTATACACGGTCTTAACCGATTCCCGCTTTAAAATTGTCAACAATCTGATTCGGTCCCTCTCGGACAGGATTATTGTTGACCTCCCCTGTGGGTATACCTCACGCGGCATTAAGATGTCTCGTCAGGAAAGGGTTTACTATGGCTTTGACCTCCCCGCCGTAATAGACGACATCGGTTCCGCTGCCGCCAAAATCAACGGCGGTGACAAAAACATTCATTACGCTGCGGTGGACGCCACAAACTATGACTCCTTGGCGGCTCCGCTGAAAGGCGAAAAGAAAGAGCTTCTGATTACCACAGAGGGCCTTCTGATGTACTTTACACAGCAGGAGCTTGAAGAGGTTTTCTCCAACATCCGCCATATCCTTCAGCAGCACGGCGGCAGCTGGATGATTGTGGACCGCGCTTACTATACGCACGATTCCGCGATTGCTTCCGCTGCCCTGAACAACGATCCGGGTATGGTCGCGCTATACACCGCCATTACGAAAAAAGCCGCCGGCACTACGGCTGATGTTAAGTTTAATGATAACATTATCTTTAAGGGAACAGATGCGGAAATCAAGACCTTCATTGAAAAAATGGGTTTTGAAGTCAAAGAGATCGGTATGGGCGATTATCTTCCCGAGCGTTTGGGCGTTCTTGCGCCAATGAGTCCGGAGGACGCGAGCGTTCGGGATGTGTTCCGGGATATGTGTTTTTGGGAACTGACTGTAAAGGAAAACGCCAAACCGAAAGCCGGCCGGGCGATTCCTTTTCACGTTGAGTCCGAGTTTAAGGACGGTAAGTTTACGGCTCAAATCCAGGGTCGTGTGGATACCATCACCGCCCCGGAGCTTTTGGCGCAATTCCAAAAGGCAGACGGAGTGAATGCAATCGAGCTTAATATAGAAAATATGTCGTATATTTCGTCTGCAGGATTGCGCGTGCTTCTTATCATGTATAAATCCTTGGATGACAAGGATCGGTTTAAACTGGCAGGAACGACCGACAGCGTGAAGGAAATTATGGAAGTAACAGGCTTTGACCAGTTTTTTCTCTAAGCCTTCAACGTCATAGCAGTTGTGCCTTGACCCCGCGTTTACTTTTCAAGCCCTTGCGTTGGGTTTTTGCCCCCTGCGTTCACTTTCGCAGGGGGTGCGTTTATTTTTGAAAAAACGGTTTGCAAATTGCGGACAGATATGTTACGATAAAAACGCCAACAATTTACAACAACTTAAGCAAAGGAAAGAATACTATGGGAAATACGTTTTATTTTGAATGGGAAGTCGCGCTGATGGAGTGGATTCAGTCATGGCTCGGTCCTGTCGGCACGGTAATCGCGTCCTTTTTCAGCGAAATGGGAGAACAGCTTGTGTGCGTCGCCATACTTGGTTTTCTGTACTGGTGTTGGGAGAAGGAATACGGCAAATATGTCGGACTGAATGTGTTGGTGGGTATCACCCTTAATCCTATGATTAAAAACATCTTCATCAGACGCCGACCGTACTTCGACCACGCGGGAATCAAATGCCTGAAGCCTGTGGAAAGAGGCGCCGATATTTATGATATATCGGCGCAGGGATTTTCATTTCCAAGCGGCCACTCAACAAACGGCGTGACCTTATACGCCTCGCTCGGCCGCTACAAAAAGAACAGAATTTTAACGATTATCGGAATCGTTCTCCCGCTGCTGGTGGGTATCTCGCGCTTTTGCGTCGGCGTACATTATCCGACAGATGTACTGTGCGGCTGGGCGCTGGGCTTGATTGTTGTTTTTGCCGTTCCTGCACTGCAACGCGCCATCAAAAACCGCTGGCTCTTTTACGGACTGCTGGTGCTGATTGCCCTTCCGGGATGGTTTTATTGCAGGAGCAACGACTACTATACCGCCTTCGGCATTTTGGTCGGCTTTATCCTCGCGGTTGAATTTGAAAATAGATTTGTCAAATTTGAGAATACGCGCAAGGTCCTGCGCTGTATCCTGCGGCTGTTGCTGGGCGTGGGCGTTTACTTCGGACTGAGCACCCTGACAAAGCTTCCGTTTAACAAGGAGTTCCTCGACTCCGCAACCATGGCGTCCTACGCTGTGCGCGCAGCACGCTACTGCGTCATTATTTTCGTCAC
>CADBSZ010000018.1 GCA_902797525.1 uncultured Ruminococcus sp.
AGCGAAACGCATGGGTGTTGTTACCCAAATCGCAGATTTGGACAACACCTCAAAGCACCGCCCCTACGACGAAAATCCTAACTTTGTGATTTAATCAGTACTTACCTAACCACTAACCACTCAAAAGGACTACTATGGCTGACAATACATTCACGGGCGAGTACAGTCCCACCAATCTGCCCTACAGCGCCGAGGCCGAGCAAGCGGTTTTGGGCGCGGTCATCATCGACAACGGCATGTTTGACGAGGTGCTTGACTATGTCAAGTCCCCCGATTATTTCTACGTTTCCCTGCACAAGCTGATTTTCTCGGCGATGCAGGAGATGATGAACTTCGGGCAGCCCATCGACTTTGTCACTCTGCTCAACAAACTAAAACAGAACAGCGGCTTTGAAGAAGCCACGGGCAAGACCTATCTGGTCGATTTGGTTGACAACTGTCCGGCTCCGTCCAACGCGCCCGACTACGCCAAAATCGTCGCGGACAAGTATAAGCTGCGCCGGCTGATTACCGCCGCGCGCGAAATTGTTGACGACGCCACCGCCGCCGGAGACGAATCCTCCATGCTGCTCGATTCCGCCGAGCAGCGGATTTTCGACATCCGCAGCGACAGCGAAAAGGGCGGTTTGGAACGGCTTGGCTCGGTGCTTTTGCAAACCTTTGAGCGCCTCGACTCCCTCAACCGCGAGGCGGACGAAAGCGTGCGCCCCGTGTCAACGGGTATCGGCGACCTCGACCGCGTCATCACCGGACTCAACCGCAGCGACCTGATTATCCTTGCGGCGCGCCCCGGTATGGGCAAAACGAGCTTTGCGCTCAACATCGCGCGCAACGTCGCCTGCAAAAGCAAAAAGGCCGTCGCGTTTTTCTCGCTCGAAATGTCGCGCGAGCAGCTCGCCAGCCGTCTGCTGTCGTCCGAGGCGTTGGTCGGCGGCACCAAGCTGCGCACCGGCAAGCTCAGCGACGAGGAATGGCAGCGGCTGATTCCTGCCAGCGACGTTCTCAAAAACGCCAACCTCTACATCGACGACACCCCGGGCATTACCATCACCGAAATGAAGTCGCGCCTGCGCCGTTTGCGTCAGGTGGATTTGGTCGTGGTCGACTATTTGCAGCTCATGAACAGCACGCGCCGCATTGAAAGCCGCGTCAACGAAATTTCGGAAATCACCCGAAGCCTCAAAATCATGGCGAAGGAGCTCAACGTCCCCGTCATCACGCTGTCGCAGCTGTCACGTGCGTCCGAGCAGCGTCCCGACCACCGTCCGCAGCTGTCCGACCTTCGCGATTCCGGCTCGATTGAGCAGGACGCCGACATCGTGCTGTTTTTGTACCGCGACGGCTACTACGACAAGGGGGGCGACGACGACGCTGCCGCGCCTTCGGTGGACGTCAACTCCGGCGAGTGTATCGTTGCAAAGAACCGTCACGGCGAAATGAGCACCGTCAAGCTGCATTGGCAGGGCGAATTTATGCGCTTTACCGATGTGGAGACGCGCTATGATTAACACCGTTTTATCGACAATTGCGCGCTACGGCATGCTGCAAAACGGAGATTGCGTGCTCATCGCGCTTTCCGGCGGCGCGGATTCCGTGTCGCTGCTGCACTGTCTTTATTCGATTAAAGAACAATACAACCTCACACTCCACGCCGCTCACCTCCATCACGGGATTCGCGGCGAAGAAGCCGACCGCGACGAGCGGTTCTGCAAAATTCTTTGTGAGAAATATAACATTCCGCTTCATGTAAAACACGCGGACATTCCAACGCTTGCCAAGGAGCGCAAAATCAGCGGGGAGCTGTGCGGCAGGCAGGAGCGCTATGCGTTTTTTGAAGCGCTGGCAGGCTCTCTCGGTGCGAAAACCGCCACGGCGCACACTGCGAGCGACAATGCCGAAACGCTGCTGTTTCATTTAACGCGCGGCGCGTCCGTCATGGGAATCGCCGGCATTCCGCCGGTGCGCGACGGCATTATCCGTCCGCTGATTGCCTGCACGCGCGCCGATATTGAAGCCTATTGCCAAGAAAACGGCTTGCCGTTTGTCACCGACAGCACCAATTTTTCCGACGCTTACACGCGCAACAAAATCCGCCGTCAGATCATTCCTTTGCTCAAAGAGCTGAATCCGCGCTTTGAGGACGCGGCGCTCCGCTTTTGCGAAAACGCGCGCGCAACCGGCGGTTATGTGCACGCGCAGGCGGTTTTGCTGTTGCAAAGCGCCGAAAGCCGCTTCGGCTGGCTTGCCGAAACGCTCAATGCCGCCGATGATGTCGTATTGACGGAAGCGCTTGCCGTTTTGTGCGAAAACAAAGCGCGGTTTTCACCCGAAGCGCGCCACCTTGCGTTGCTCAAACACATGCTAAAAAGCGGCGGCGCGGTTGATTTGGGAGAATACACGGCGGTTTGTAAGCAGCAAATTTTGCGTTTCGTCAAAAAAGACCAAAACGAAAACAATCTGGAAATTCCCTTCACAGGTGATATTTCCTTCCCGTATCGGGATAAACTAATGGCAGCAACTATTCAAAATTCCAAAAAGGAATTAAAAAGCCTTGTGTTCCGCACAAGGCGCGGCGGTGAAACCTTTACGTTTTCCAAACGCAACCTCACCAAGCCGCTTCGAAAAGCACTCAATGAGCAAAAAATTCCCGATGAGGAGCGCGACAGTCTGCTGCTGCTCTGTCAGGAAAACACGGTGCTCTGGTGCGAGGGTTTGGGCTACTCGCAACAGGGCGAAGCTCTGAAATATACACACCGTTTAAACATTCAAACCAGCGAAAAGGGGCAACATCATGCATAAGGACGTACAGAGCATACTGATTTCACGGGAAAAACTTGAAAGTATTGTGAAGTCGCTTGCAAAAAAGATTGAAAAAGACTATAATGACAAGGAATTCGTCATGGTCGGCCTGCTCAAGGGCAGCGTTGTGTTCATGGCGGAGCTGATGACCAAAATCAACCTCGATTTTGAAATCGACTTCATGGTTGCCTCCAGCTACGGCGGCGGCACCGAAAGCTCCGGCAAGGTAAAAATCATCAAGGACATGTCCGTTGACCCCAGGGGAAAGGACATTTTAATTGTCGAGGACATTGTTGACTCGGGCAACACCCTCAACTTTGTCTGCAACCACCTGATGACGCGCGGCGCAAATGACGTCAAGATCTGCACCCTCTGCGACAAGCCCAGCAGAAGAAAGGTGCCCCTCACGCCCGACTACTGCGGCGCGGAAATTCCCGACGAGTTCATTGTGGGCTACGGACTCGATTACGATGAAAAATACCGCAACCTGCCTTACATAGGCGTGTTAAAGCGTTCCGTATATTCGTAACGGCACCATCATCCATCACACAAAAAGGAGTGATTCCCATTGGAGAATAAGAAAAAAGCGCGCAATTTGCTGCTTTACTTAGGCATCCCGATTTTGTTAATCATCATCGCGGCGGTCTTTTTGAGCACGCGCCAAAGCGAGCCTCCCAAAACCTCAACGCTTGTGCAGTATTTTGCCGACAACAAGGTTGACAGCTATGCCATCAACTACGGCTCGGGCGTCATTGAAATCAAGCTCAAGGAAGGCGAAAAGGCGGTTTATGACAACAAGGTCATCAGCGCCGACAAAAAGGCGATTACCGCTTCCACCTCCACCAAGGACGGTCAGGCGGTTGTCAAGGGCCAGCTTGCCGACATTAAGCGTTTTCTCGACGACATCCGCGAATACAAAACCACACAGGACGTCACCTACAACCTCATTCGCGCCAGCGACAACTCGCTGCTGATTGATTTGATTCCCACCATTATCGTGGTTGTCATCTTCATCGGCGCGTGGGTGTTTTTTATGCGCCGCATGGGCGGCGGCGGACTCGGCGGCCGCGAAATGAGCTTCGGCAAGGCAAAAATCAAAAATACCAACGACGAAAAGCGCAAAACAACCTTTGAGGACGTGGCAGGCGCCGACGAGGAAAAGGAAGAGCTGCAGGAGGTCGTTGAGTTCCTGAAAAATCCCGACAAGTTCAACAAGCTCGGCGCGAGAATCCCCAAGGGCGTGCTGCTTGTCGGCCCTCCCGGTACCGGTAAAACCCTGCTGGCGCGCGCCGTTGCGGGCGAAGCGGGCGTTCCGTTCTTCTCGATTTCCGGTTCGGACTTTGTCGAAATGTTCGTCGGCGTGGGCGCGTCCCGCGTGCGCGATTTGTTTGACCAGGCAAAGAAAAATGCTCCCTGCATTATTTTCATCGACGAAATCGACGCCGTCGGCAGACAGCGCGGCGCAGGCCTCGGCGGCGGCAACGACGAGCGCGAGCAAACGCTCAACCAGCTGCTGGTTGAAATGGACGGCTTCGGCGTCAACGAGGGCGTTATCCTGATTGCCGCCACCAACCGTCCCGACGTTCTCGACCCGGCGCTCATGCGTCCCGGACGCTTTGACCGTCAGGTGGTTGTCAGCTATCCCGACATCAACGGCCGCGAGGCGATTTTGAAGGTGCATGCGCGCAAAAAGCCGCTGGCGCCCGACGTTAAGCTCAAAACCATCGCCAAGACCACCGCGGGCTTCACCGGCGCGGATTTGGAAAATCTGCTCAACGAGGCGGCGCTGCTTGCCGCGCGTGCCGACAAAAAGGCGATTACCATGAAGGAAATCGAGGAAGCGACCATCAAGGTTGTCGTCGGCGCGGAAAAGAAATCCAAGGTGATGAGCGACAAGGAAAAGAAGCTGACCGCCTATCACGAGGCAGGTCACGCGATTCTGTTCGACAAGCTCGACACGCAGGATCCCGTACACGAAATCTCCATCATTCCGCGCGGAATGGCAGGCGGCTACACCATGCCGCTGCCCACCGAGGATAAGTCCTACAATTCGCGCAACGAAATGATTGAAAGCATTATCGTTGATTTGGGCGGCCGCGTTGCCGAGGCGATTATCCTCGGCGACATCTCCACCGGCGCGTCCAACGACATTGAAAAGGCAACCAAAACCGCGCGCGCCATGGTCACCAAATACGGCATGACCAAGGAGCTGGGCTGCATTAATTACGGCAGCGAGGACGGCAGCGTGTTCCTCGGCAGAGACTACGGCAGAACGCAGGATTACTCTGAGGCCACCGCCGCCAAGATCGACGAGCTGGTGCTCAAAATTGTCAACGACGCGTATGCCAAGGCGGAGCAGATTCTCAGCGCGAACATTGACAAGCTCCACGAAATCGCCGCTTACCTCATGAAGCACGAAAAAATGGGCGCCGAGGACTTTGAAAAGGTCATGAACGGCACCTATGTCGAGCCTGTTGAGGTTGAGGACGACGAAGAGGAATAATTTTTAATGCGCAATTCGTAATGCGTAATGAAGTTTTTGGAAACGTTTGTGCTTTTGGCACAAGCGTTTCCTTTTTATAGGAACCGCCGCTCTCCACACTTTCAAAATAAATAGAACATCTTTTCGAAAAGCCTATTGATATTTAAAAAGAATTGTGATAAAATAAGACCAATACACTACGGAAAGAGACATCTTATGGCAAATGATAAAATTATCGTCAGGGGCGCCAAGGAGCATAACCTGAAAAATATCAGCGTGGAAATTCCGCGCAATCAGCTGGTGGTCATCACGGGTCTGTCCGGCTCGGGCAAAAGCTCGCTCGCGTTCGACACCATCTATGCCGAGGGCCAGCGCCGCTATGTCGAGAGCCTATCAAGCTACGCGCGCATGTTCCTCGGTCAAATGGACAAGCCGAACGTCGAGAGCATCGAGGGACTGTCGCCGGCAATTTCCATCGACCAAAAAACCACCTCCAAAAATCCGCGTTCCACCGTGGGCACCGTCACGGAAATCTATGACTATCTGCGCCTGCTTTACGCGCGAATCGGCGTGCCGCACTGCACCGTCTGCGGCAGAGAAATCCGCCAGCAGACCGTCGATCAAATCGTTGACAAGGTGTTGTCCTACGAGCAGGGCAGCAAAATTCAGCTGCTTGCGCCGGTTGTTCGCGGTCGAAAGGGCGAACACCAAAAGGTGCTCGACTCCGCACGCAAGTCGGGCTATGCGCGCGTGCGCGTGGACGGCATCACCTATGATTTGTCCGAGAATATTCCGATAGAGAAAAATAAAAAGCATAATATCGAGGTTGTCGTCGACCGCCTGGTCATCAAGCCCGACATCGCCTCGCGCCTGTCCGACAGCGTGGAAACCGCCTCAAAGCTCGGCGGCGGACTGGTGATTGTCAGCTTTGTCGGCGGCGAGGACGTCACCTTCTCGCAAAAATACGCCTGCCCCGAGCACGGCGTCAGCATTGAGGATTTGTCGCCGCGCATGTTCTCCTTCAACAACCCCTTCGGCGCGTGCCCCAAATGCACGGGCTTGGGCGTGTTCCTCAAAATTGACGAGAACAAAATCATTCCCGACCCCGAAAAAAGCATTGCGCAAAACGGCATTAAGGGCAGCGGCTGGGCGATGGAGGGCAGCCAAATCGCCGCGATGTATATGGAAGCCCTCGCGCGCCGCTACAAGTTTTCGCTCACGCAGCCGATTAAGGAGATTCCGCGCGACGTTATTGAAAAAATCCTCTACGGCACGGGCGACGAAAAGCTCACCATTCACCGCCGCTCCGCCTATGGCAGCGGTACCTATCAGCATGTGTTCGAGGGTGTGATTACCAACCTCGACCGCCGCTATCACGAAACCAATTCCAACTGGATTAAGGACGAAATCCGCACCTATATGTCCGAGATTCCGTGCGACGAATGCAGGGGAGAGCGCCTTTCCAAAGAGAGCCTCGCCGTCACCGTCGGCGGCATCAACATTTCCGACCTCTGCAAAATGTCCGTTGTGGACGCGCTCGATTTCATTGAGCATTTGGAGCTGAGCGAAAAGGAGCGAATCATCGGCGCGGAAATCATCAAGGAAATCATCGAGCGCCTCAACTTTTTGAAGAGCGTGGGACTGGGCTATCTCACCCTGTCGCGTTCGTCGGGCACCCTCAGCGGCGGCGAAAGCCAGCGCATTCGCCTTGCCACCCAAATCGGCAGCTCGCTGATGGGCGTGCTCTATATCCTCGACGAGCCGAGCATCGGTTTGCACCAGCGCGACAATGAAAAGCTACTCGGCACGCTCAAACGCCTGCGCGACCTCGGCAACACGGTCATCGTCGTTGAGCACGACGAGGAAACCATGTACGCCGCCGACACCATTGTGGACGTCGGCCCCGGCGCGGGCATTCACGGCGGCGAAATTGTCTGCACGGGCGACGCCGAAGCGATTAAAGCCTGCGCGCAGTCCGTTACGGGACAGTATCTCAGCGGCAAGCGCGCCGTTCCCGTGCCCGAAAAACGCCGCAAGGGCAACGGAAAATATCTGGAAATCCGCGGCGCTGCGGAAAACAACCTCAAAAACATCAACGTCAAAATTCCGCTCGGCGAGCTGGTGTGCGTCACGGGCGTTTCCGGCTCGGGCAAAAGCTCGCTGATTAACGAAATCCTCTACAAAACCCTTGCGCGCGAGCTCAACCGCGCCAAAACCGTCTCGGGCAGGCACAAGGAGATTGTCGGCATCGACAACCTCGACAAGGTCATCGAAATCGACCAAAGCCCCATCGGGCGCACGCCGCGCTCAAATCCGGCGACCTACACGGGCGTGTTCAACGACATCCGCGCGCTGTTCGCCGAAACGCAGGACGCCAAAATGCGCGGCTTCAATCAGAGCCGCTTTTCGTTCAACGTCAAGGGCGGCAGGTGCGAGGCGTGCCAGGGCGACGGCATTATCAAGATTGAAATGCATTTTCTCTCCGACGTTTACGTGCCCTGCGAGGTGTGCAAGGGCAAGCGCTACAACCGCGAAACCCTTGAGGTGAAATACAAGGGCAAGTCGATTAACGACGTGCTCGAAATGAGCGTGGAGGAGGGCATGACCTTCTTCTCGAATATTCCCAAAATCCACCGCAAGCTCAAAACCCTGTTTGACGTGGGCTTGGGCTACATCAAGCTCGGCCAGCCTGCCACCACCCTTTCGGGCGGCGAGGCGCAGCGCGTGAAGCTTGCCACCGAGCTGTCAAAGCGCAGCACCGGCAAGACGATTTATATTCTCGACGAGCCGACCACAGGTCTGCATATCGCGGACGTTCACA
>CADBSZ010000019.1 GCA_902797525.1 uncultured Ruminococcus sp.
GCGCACGATTTAACAACCGGTATGTGCAACTCTTGACTTAATCTTTCTGTATCGACAGACAAGCCCTTACGCTGCGCTTCATCATACAGGTTTAAACATATTACTGCGTTTGTCTGAAGCGAAAGCACCTCCATTGCAAAACGTAAATTTCGCTCCAGCGTTCCGGCGTCTATCACAATCACAACGCAGTCAAAATGCTTTTCGGTCAAACACCGTCGCGTTACTTCCTCCTCTTGTGAAAAAGACGCCAGAGAATATGCGCCCGGCAAGTCTGTCACCGCAAAGAAGGTATCATTATCCGTATAGTAGCCCTCAAAACACTCCACGGTTTTTCCTGTCCAGTTGCCGGTATGCTGATTGAGACCTGTCAAAGCGTTAAAAATCGTGCTTTTTCCGACATTCGGATTGCCTGCCAAGGCGATATGAAATTCTCTCATGTCATTCTCCTTTCGGCAAAACCGTAATGTGTTCGCAGTCAGATTTTCTCAGGGCAATCAAGCATCCCTTCACAAAATATGCCGTTGGGTCGCCAAACGGACTTCGAAAAGCCGCTGTAATTTCAGCACCCTCCGTAATACCCAAGCTGATGATTCGATCTGTCAGCGTGTTATGACGCAGAAAATGTTTGACAACGCCTGTTTGGTTCAGCGGCAAATCACCGAGATTCATTTCTTGCATTACTCACCATCTCCACATTCTCATTCTCATACTATGAGAAACATAAAATCGGGTGAATAACCTTGCAATTGTTTCTGTTCCATGTTACAATATCACAGTATGCGGAGGAAGAATTATGACGAAATCCAACAATTTGCGCAGCGTTATTTATCTGTCGCTCACTGCGATTATTTGGGGCGTAGCCTTTGTGTTTCAGTCAAAGGGCAACGAAACCATGCAGCCCTTCACTTTTTCGGCGGCGCGGTTTTTTGTCGGCGGCTTTGTGCTGATTCCGATTTTAATCATCAAATATTTTCATCCTCGCTTTTTGGCGGATAACGACGAAATCGCCGTCAAAGCAGTTCCCGTTAAGACGACGGTAATTGCCGGAGTGTTGTGCGGTATTGCCCTCGGCACTGCTTCCGTTTTGCAGCAATATGGAATGAAATTCACCACCGTCGGTAAGGCTGGCTTTATTACAGCGTTATATATCATTTTAACGCCGATTTTTGGTCTGTTTCTCGGCAAAAAATGTCATTTCACAGTTTGGATCGGCGCCGCTGCGGCGGTTGGCGGTTTATATCTGCTATGCATAACCGATGATTTCTCGCTGTCCGCAGGCGATTTACTGGTGCTGTTGTGCGCCGTCTTTTTCACTGTTCAAATCATGCTGATTGATTACTTTGCACCCAAAACCAACGGTGTACTGCTGGCGTGCATCCAGTTCTTTGTCAGCGCGTTAATTGCTCTTGTGTTGGCGCTGATTTTTGAAACGCCGTCATGGGAGCAAATTCAAAGCGGACTCATTTCGATTTTGTATACCGGCGTTATGTCAAGCGGTGTTGCCTACACCTGTCAAATTCTCGGTCAGCGCAACTTTAATCCGACAATCGCCGCGATGATTATGAGTCTGGAGTCTGTTATCTCCGCGGTTTCGGGTTATTTTGCTTACTCTCTTGGATTTCTCAATACCGATCAAACCCTGACTTCTATGCAGCTCATCGGCTGTGTTATTATGTTTGCCGCTGTTATTTTCGTTCAGCTGCCGTTTGACAGGCTAAAACCGCATAAAGATTGACGAAATCGCTTCTTTATGCTATAATTTGTAAAATTGAATACAGCTTGTGCGTTCTGTCCCTTTGGGACAGGTAATAGGGAATGCGGTGAGATTCCGCAACAACTGTCATTACCGTGTATCATCAGTCGGATTACTTCCGTGCAGGCTTGGATTTGTATTCTTGGACAAGAAGAAGCACAGCCGTTTCAGCCGCACACGCCTGCGGTTTATTGTGTTGTGCTTTTCTTGATATAGAAAGGCATTTTTTATTTAGGAGGCACAACCATGAAAGCACAAACAAAAAGATTAGTCACTCTCACTCTTGCGTTGTTAATGTTGTTTTCGGTAATCACCGTATGCGGCGTCAGCGCGGCAGAAAACAACACCGTTAAGGTCATTGTTCAAAACACCCGTTTGGCAACCGAGGACAGCGCGCCATGGTACGGCACACTGATTGATACCGAGATAACCCTCAGCGACAGCGATTCCATGGAATCCGTTATTGAACGCGCCATTAAGGACGAAGGCTACGAGTTTACCATCAACAATTACGGCTATATTTCCTCTATTAACGGTCTTTCCGAGTATGCCGCAAACGGTAACGGCGGCTGGATGGCAACACTTAACAATTGGTTCACTGCCGACGCGACAACTGCCTATACCGTTGCGAACGGCGGATTGCAGCCGGGCGACGAAATTATTATGATGTATTCCTGTGCGTGGGGCGCTGACGTCGGCAGCTTGTACGGCGATTTCACTACTACGCTTGATTTTGAAGCATTTGGCATTTCCGGCTCCCATGTTTTAGATGCGACTTATCGCGAAATGTTTGTACCCGATGTTACCGACTATACCATTATGATTTCTGCAACCGAGGACGAGCTGTCCTTTAACGCCGTGCCCTACAACAAGAATTATCAGGCAAGAGTGTATAAAAATGATTATCAGCCCACTGTTGCAGACGCTGAATACCGCGGCGGCAAGAATGTTCCCGTAAAGGACGGCGACACCGTTTTTATCGGCGTCGGTAACCCCGCATGGCCTACCATGAACAGCTGGGCAGGAACTGCCGAGGAAACGGTTTATACCTTCCGAATCAAGTATGTTCCCGTGGGTGACTTAAATCATAACGGCGGTTTAGACATTGGCGACGTTACCGTATTGCAGCGCCATCTTGCAGAATATACCAACGAGGACGGAACTGCAATGATTGACGAAACCGACGCCAATCTGTTTAATATTGCTGATTATGACGGAAATGGAAAGATTAACGTCTACGACGTAACTGAA
>CADBSZ010000020.1 GCA_902797525.1 uncultured Ruminococcus sp.
ATATGGGCATTGAAATCACGCGCGCCATCGCGAATAATTTATACACCGGCATCTCCACCGACACCGGCTGCTTCCGCTATTCCAACACCACCTCCGACACGCTGCGCCTTGCCGCTTCGCTCATGGACGAGCCGGCAGGCTGCGACACCGCGTACATAAACAAGGTGATGTTCGAAACCAAAACGCGCAAAAAGCTCATGCTCGAGCGCGAAATCTACGACACCATTGACTATTGCGCCTCAAACCGCTGCGCCATGATTGCCGTCACGCTCGACATTCAGCAAAAGGTCGGCGTGGGCGACGGCGAGCTCGAGGGGCTGGCGTCCATTCCGCGCCAAATCGAGGGCGTGGAAATCGGCATTACCCTGCGCGAAAAGGCAAAGGACGACTTCAAAATCTCCGTGCGCACCAACGAGCACGTCATCAACGCCGCGCAGTTTTGCGCGCGCTTCGGCGGCGGCGGCCACGCGGCTGCCGCAGGCTGTTCCGTCAAGGGCAGCCTGACGGACGTCAAAGCGCAGCTGAAAGCGGCGGTGGAAGAACTGATATGAACGGCGTCATCGTCATCGACAAGCCCGAGGGCTTTACGTCCTTCGACGTCATCGCCGTCGTGCGCAAGCTCACCGGCCAGCGCAAAACAGGCCACACCGGCACGCTCGACCCCAACGCCACCGGCGTTTTGCCGGTGCTCCTCGGCGCGGCAACCAAGGCGCAGGACCTAATCGTTAATCACGACAAGGCATACACCGCTCATTTTCGCCTGGGGCTGCGCACCGACACCCTCGACATCTGGGGACAGGTCAAAGAAGAACGCGAAAGCCGCGTTACAAGGGAGCAAATCGAAGCGCTTTTGCCGCGCTTCACAGGCGAAATCGAGCAAATTCCGCCCATGTTTTCGGCGGTGCAAAAAAACGGACAGCGGCTTTATGCCCTTGCGCGCAAGGGCATTGAGGTGGAGCGCGAGCCGCGCAGGGTGACCGTTTACCGCCTGGCGCTGACGGATTTTGACGAAGCCTCCCAGTGCGGCACGCTCGAAATCAACTGCTCCAAGGGTACCTATGTGCGCACCGTCATCGACGACCTCGGCTCCGCGCTGGGCGTCGGCGCGGTCATGACCGCCCTGCGGCGCACCTTCGCCTGCGGCTACACCCTCGGCGACTGCATAACGCTTGATGAGCTGAAAGCGCTGTGCGACAGCGGCAAAGCAGAAGAAAAGCTGCGGCCGATTGAGAGCCTTTTTGCGGATTATGAGCCGCTCGAAATCTCTGACGCGCAGGCAAAGCGCTTCCAAAACGGCGGCGCGCTCGATTATGCGCGCACCCCTCTGCGCGGCAGAGAGGTGGCGGATAAAACCGTATTCCGCGTCAAAACACGCGGCGGTGCGTTTTTGGGACTGGGCATTGTCGATCAGGAGAGCGGCTTGCTGAAAATCTACAAGCTTTTTAGGTCGGGAAGACAGAGCGGTTAAGTGAACCGCATCGGTTCCCGACCGCTTTTTTAGTAAAGTTGAAAGTTGAAAGTTGAAAGTGGAAAGTTTTGGTCGGGAAGACAGGGCGGTTAAGTGAACCGCATCGGTTCCCGACCGCGTTTTTAGTAAAGTTGAAAGTTGAAAGTTGAAAGTGGAAAGTTTTGGTCGAGCAGACAGGTGTGCGGTTGCACAACGTTTTGTGCCCGACCGCTTTTTTAAATAAAAAATAAAAACTGAAAAATTTGGTCGGGAAGACAGAGCGGTTAAGTGAACCGCATCGGTTCCCGACCGTTTTTTTGTTGTCCGTTTCCAACGCAAAAGCCGTCCACGCTGCCGCGTGTTCCTTCATGGCAAAAAAATATACTCCAAAGGCAAAATATTCCTTTGGAGCATTAACTATTAAAAAATTGTAAAAATTTCGCGCAAAACTCTTGACAAACGCCCTGCGGGGGCGTAGAATGTTATAATGTACCATAATGGGGGTATGCGCCGAAAGCGCACGGAAGTTTTGCGAAAAAACGTCTTTAACAAGGGGATATTAACACAAAATTCCCTGTCTGTCAAGAGCTTTTTTCGTCAACTTTTCGACTTATCGGACAACCCCGTTTGTTCAGGCAATCCGCTCACCTGAATTGTGCGGTGTTGCCTTCAATATCTTTCAAGGAGTGATACGCCTATGGTAAATGTCAAACCCGTAAAGCTTGGCAACACCGAACGAATGAGCTTTGGCAAAATCGAAGAAGTCATCGACATGCCCAATCTCATCGAGGTGCAAAAGGAATCCTACCGCTGGTTCCTCGAGGAAGGTCTGAAGGAAGTATTCAAGGATGTATCGGGCATCACCGATTATCAGGACAACCTTGTGCTCGACTTCATCGACTACACCCTCGACGTCGACCACCCCAACTACAGCGTCATCGAATGCAAGGTTAGGGACGCCACCTATTCCGCGGCGCTGCGCGTCACCGCGCGCCTGCTCAACAAATCAACAGGTGAAATCAAAGAAAGCAACGTCTTTATGGGCGAGTTTCCGCTGATGACTCCCAGCGGCACCTTCGTCATCAACGGCGCCGAGCGCGTAATCGTTTCGCAGCTCGTGCGTTCTCCGGGCGTTTACTATAAAATGGACCACGACAAGACCGGCAAGGAGCTGTATTCCACCACGGTTATCCCCAACCGCGGCGCATGGCTTGAATACGAAACCGACGTCAACGACGTGTTCTATGTGCGTATTGACAAAAACCGCAAGCTGCCCGTCACCTCCTTCATCCGCGCGCTGGGCATGGGCACGGACGCCGAAATTCTTGACTTCTTCGGCGACGACGCCCGCATGAAGGCGACCATCGAAAAGGACCAGGCGCACAACATCGAGGAGGGCTTGATCGAGGTTTACAAAAAGCTCCGTCCGAGCGAGCCTCCCACGGTTGACAGCGCGCAGACGCACATCAACAACCTGTTCTTCGATCCCAACCGCTACGACATGTCGCGCGTGGGCAGATACAAATACAACAAAAAGCTCGGTATCGCCAACCGTTTGGACGGCAGAGTGATTACCGAGCCGATTGCCAATCCGCGCACCGGCGAGGTGATGGCGCTCCGCGACGAGAAAATCACCAAGGAAAAGGCGCTCGAAATCGAGAATGCCGGCGTTAAGGTTGCCTATGTCAAGGGCGACGACGACGAAGTGGTGAAGATTATCTCCAACCAGATGGTTGACATCTCCAAGTATGTTGACTTCGACGCCGAAAAAGAGTGCGGCATCCGCGAAAACGTTTGCTTCGAGCTTTTGTGCGAGCTGCTTGACTCCGCGCAGAGCGAGGATGAGCTCAAAGACCTGCTGCGCGAGCACGCCGATCAGCTTGTTCCCAACTACATCACCGTTGACGACATCTTCGCCACCATCAACTACCTCAACTGCGTGGCGCACGGCGTGGGCAACACCGACGACATCGACAACCTCGGCAACCGCCGCATCCGCTGCGTCGGCGAGCTGCTGCAAAACCAGTTCCGCATCGGTTTTTCGCGTTTGGAGCGTGTTGTGCGCGAGCGCATGACCACCCAGTCGCAGGACATGGAAACCCTTACCCCCAACTCTTTGATTAACATTCGCCCCGTCACCGCGGCGATTAAGGAATTTTTCGGCTCCTCGCCGCTTTCCCAGTTTATGGACCAGACCAACCCGCTTGCCGAGCTGACGCACAAGCGCCGTCTGTCCGCGCTGGGCCCCGGCGGTTTGTCCCGTGACCGCGCGGGATTTGAGGTGCGCGACGTTCACTACACCCACTACGGCCGCATGTGCCCAATCGAAACCCCTGAAGGCCCGAACATCGGCCTGATTTCCTACCTCGCTTCCTTTGCGAAGATTAACAAGTACGGCTTTATCGAGGCGCCCTTCCGCAAAATCGACAAGGAAACCGGCATTGTTACCGACGAGGTAATCTACATGACCGCCGACGTTGAGGACAACTACTATGTTGCCCAGGCGAACGAGCCCCTCGACGAAAACGGCAGATTTGTTCACAACAGAGTCGTCGGACGTTACCGCGACGAGTTCGTGGAGCTTCCGGCTTCCCGCTTTGACTACATGGACGTGTCGCCTAAGATGGTTGTATCCGTGGCGACCGCGATGATTCCCTTCCTTGAAAACGACGACGCAAACCGCGCGCTGATGGGCGCGAACATGCAGCGTCAGGCTGTTCCGCTCCTCCAGGCTCAGGCGCCTATCGTCGGCACCGGTATGGAG
>CADBSZ010000021.1 GCA_902797525.1 uncultured Ruminococcus sp.
GTTCGCTTTTTGAATTCATAAAACTTTCTCTTGTATAAAACCATTCAATGGTGTATAATAACCATAGGTATACATTTTTGTATATCTGTGGTTATATTTTTGCAATCGGTGATTCTATGAAGCTGCATATTAAGCGCGACTGCTCTCCGGGAGACGTCGGTTTTATTGTTTATGACGAATCGGGCAACGAAAAATACCGCGCCGTTTCGGTCAAGACCAAGGTGACAAAAAAGCTGAATATGGTCATTCTCAACCGCGAGGGGGAGTGCGCGGCAAAAATCCGCCGCCTGCCGCCGGTCGGCGTGTGCGCCTTTGTGTTCAGGGTGGGCAGGTCGCACGTTACCTTTGCGGCGGTTCCCACCAAAAACGGCGTGCTGTCCTATTTTTACGGCAATAACTGGCACGTCAACGGCGACCTTGCCGGTAAAAACTTTACGATTATCGACGTTGACAAAACCGTCATTCTCAACCACCGCCGGCATGCCGATTACTGCACGCTGGAAATCTTTGACGCGGACAACGAGCTGTACTGCATCGCAACATCCGTCTGCGCCAACTTCATCAATACCGTTGAAAAACCTGCCGTCCAGGCGGCGAACATATAGGAGGTAAATTATGGATAAACTGTTAAAGCTGTTAAGCAAAAACGCGCAATTCTCAACTGCGGAGATGGCGGCAATGCTCGGCGAGCCCGAGGATTACATCAAAGCCCAGATTAAGGAATACGAAAGCAAGGGCGTCATCAGGGGCTATCAGGCGGTTGTCAACTGGGAGGACATGGACGACAGCTTTGTCGAGGCGCTCATCGAGCTGAAGGTCACCCCGAAAAAGGAGACCGGCTTTGACGAGATGGCGCAGATGTGCATGGCGTTTGACGAGGTGGAATCGGTTTATCTGATGGCAGGCGTTTATGACTTTGCGCTCATTGTGCGCGGTCAGACCATGCAGGACATCGCCATGTTCGTTGCCAAAAAGCTCTCTACCATTGACGGCGTGCTGTCCACCGGCACCCACTTCATCATGCGCCGCTACAAGGACAGAGGCATGAACCTGACAACTCCCGACAGCGAAACCGACGAGAGGAGCCAGTTTCTGTGATTGATTATAACAAATATCTCAATTCCAACATACGGTCGGTCAGCCCGTCGGGAATCCGCAAGTTTTTCGACATTGCCAACGAAATGGAGCATGTCATTTCGCTGAGCATCGGCGAGCCGGATTTCCAAACGCCGTGGCACATCCGCGACGAGGGCATCCGCAGCCTTGAAAAGGGCAAAACCTGGTATTCGCCCAACCGCGGCTTTTCCGACTTGTTAAACGAAATTACCGATTATTACGAGCGCCGTTTTGCGCTTACATACAATCCAAGCGAGCAAACGCTTGTCACCGTCGGCGGCAGCGAGGCGATTGACCTTGCGTTCCGCACTCTGGTGGAGCCGGGCGACGAGGTCATTATTCCGCAGCCGGCGTTTGTTTGCTACAATCCGCTCTGCGTCATGGCAGGCGGCACGCCCGTGAACATCAACACCAAAAACGAGGACAACTTCCGCCTGAAGGCGTCCGACTTAGAGGCGGCAATCACGCCCAAAACCAAGCTGCTGATTCTGCCGTTCCCGAACAACCCCACCGGCGCGATTATGGAAAAGCAGGATTTGGAGGAGATCGCCGCGGTTGTCATCAGGCATGACCTGCTGGTGCTCTCCGACGAAATCTACTGCGAGCTGACCTACGGCGGCAGAAACCATGTTTCCATCGCCTCCGTCGACGGCATGTATGAGCGCACGGTTGTCATCAACGGCTTTTCAAAGTCCTACGCCATGACCGGCTGGCGGCTCGGCTACGCGCTCGGTCCGGCGCCCCTGATTGCGCAAATGACCAAGCTGCACCAGTACGGCATTATGTCCGCGCCCACCACCGCGCAGTATGCGGCGATTGAAGCCCTGCGCAACGGCGACCGCGACGTCAAACACATGCGCGACGAATACGACATGCGCCGCCGCTTGGTGGTTGACAGCTTCAACGATATGGGACTCAGCTGCTTTGAGCCGCTCGGCGCGTTCTATGTGTTCCCCTGCATCAAGTCTACCGGGCTTTCCAGCGAGGAGTTTTGCACCCGTCTGATTATGGAAAAACACGTTGCGGTTGTGCCCGGCACGGCGTTCGGCGACTGCGGCGAGGGCTTTGTGCGCGTGTCCTATTCCTATTCGCTCAAGCACCTCAAGGTGGCGCTCGAGCGTATCCGCGAGTTTTTAAAGGAGCTGAACAATGAAGGTTAAGCTCAAGGCGCCCGCCAAAATCAACCTGTCGCTCGATGTGCGCGGCAAGCGCCCCGACGGCTATCACGAGCTTGCCACCGTTATGCAGACCGTCAGCCTGTATGACGAAATCACCCTTACCGATAACGACAGCGGCAAGGTAACCGTTTCCTGCAACTGCGAGGGCGTGCCCTGCGACGACACAAACATCTGCGTCAAGGCGGCATACCGCTTTTTTGACTATTGCCGCCTGCCGGTTTCGGGCGTGCATATCGACATTGACAAAACCATTCCCACACAGGCAGGCCTTGCCGGCGGCAGCGCCGACGGCGCGGCGGTGATTGTCGGCTTGAATGTTCTGTTCAACACCCGTCTGAGTCCCAAGGAAATGCTCGACATTGGCGAAAAGGTCGGCGCGGACGTGCCGTTCTGCATTGAGGGCGGCACCAGGCTGTGTACCGGCATCGGCGCCACCATGAAAAAGGTGCCCTCGCTTCACGGCGTGCAAATTGTTATCTGTAAGCCTGCCTCCGTCAGTGTGTCCACCGCCGAGGCGTATCAAAAGGTCGATTCTCTCGCGCCTCATCCGTGCTATACCGACGAAATGGTCAAGGCGCTCTACAGCCGCGATATGTTTATGATAACCTCCACCATTTTCAACGATTTTGAGCTGGCGCTCCAAATTCCCGAGGTGGCGGCGATTAAGAAAATCATGCTCGACGCAAAGGCGCACGGCGCAGGAATGTCCGGCTCCGGCTCGGCTGTGTTCGCGGTGTTCACCTCTGAGCGCAGGGCACAAAAGTGCTTTGAGGCCCTGAAAGCCGACTATCCCGAAACCTTCCTCTGCAAGCCCGACAAAAACGGCTGCTCCGTTGAATCAACTGAATAAAACACCAAAACCTGTCCATGATTCTGTATATAGACTGAAAGGACAGGTTTTTTATGAAGTTATTTCTCAAATCCTTGTGCGCAGCCTTTGTGCTGTCCGTTATTTTTTCGGTTCTTCCGTTTCAGGCGACATGCACCAAATTGCAGGACGAAGTGTTCCGCCTGCATATTCTCGCCAATTCCGACAGCGCCGCCGACCAGGCGCTGAAATTAAAGGTGCGCGACAGGGTGCTTGGCTACACCGAAGCGCTGTTCAAACAGGCGCAAAGCAAGCAGGAGGCGGAGCGGCTGGTTGCCGCCAATTTGCAGTCAATTGCCAACGTTGCCGCCTGCGAGCTGCGCGACAGCGGCAGTGACGATACGGTGAAAGCCGAAATCACGCGCATGTTTTTTACCACGCGCCGCTATGAAAACTACACCCTGCCGTCCGGCATGTACGACGCGCTGCGCCTGACCATCGGCAAAGGCGAGGGGCACAACTGGTGGTGCGTCATGTTCCCGGGGCTGTGCGTGTCGTCCGAACAGTCGCGCGACGCCAAGGCAAAGGAAACCTTTACGGACGGCGAATACCGTGTGGTCAGGGAGGAAAAACAGGAATACAAGTTTTTTATCGTCGAATTTTTTGAAAAAATCCGCGCAACTTTCACCTAAGTCCTTTTTTTGGGACAGCGAATCGTGTATAATAGTAGCAGACGCAACCAAGCAAACGATTTTTTGCTTTTTGTTTTCGATTTACAACACCCAAAGCAGGAGTGACAATTATGCTGCGATTTATTCTCGGCACCGGCGGTTCGGGCAAAACCGCCTACATACACAATCAAATCGAGGAACTGGTGCGCTCGGGCGAGCAGGAGGTCATTTTGCTCGTGCCCGACCAAAGCACGTTTGAAACCGAAAAGGCGTTTTTGAATTTGCTCGGCGCAAGGCTGTGCAAAAACGTCACTGTGTTCGGCTTTGACGGCATGTGACGCCACGTGTTCCGCCAAACGCGCAACCTGCCCGGTAACGTGATCGACAACGGCACGCGCGCCGTGCTGATGAGCATCGCGCTCGAACAGCTCACCGAAAAGCTCACGCTGCTCAAAACCAAGCGGTCGCGCGGCGTGGTCGAAATGCTGCTCGGCACGCTCTCCGAATGCAAGAAAAACGGCATTTCCACCGCCATGCTGCGTGCCGCCGCCGACAATATCTCCGACGAAACGCTGCGCCGAAAGCTGGGGGAGACCGCCCTTGTGTTCGACACCTTCGACGCGCTCCTCTCACAAAGCTACATTGATCCGCTCGACAACCTTGACAGACTCAAAAATATTCTTTTAGAGAATCATAACTTATTCTCGAATCAGGTGCTTTTCGTCGATTCGTTCAGCGGCTTCACCGCTGTTCAGCTTGAAATTCTGCGTATTTTGATGTCGCGCTGCCGTGAGGTCAACGTCGCGCTCACGCTCGATCCGAACGGCGACAAAAACGAGGAGGTTTTCGCGGTTTCCCACGCCACCTGCGAGCAGTTGAAAGCCCTCGCCAAACGCGATTTTGTTGACATCAAAGCGCCCGTCAAGCTCACGCAGCCGCACCGCTTTGAAAGCGATTGCCTCGCTGCGCTCGAGCAGGGCGTGTTTCGCAAGCACAAAACCGCCTTTGCTGAGCTGCCAAAGCCTATCATGCTCTATCATGCCGCCGATTTGTTTGACGAGTGCGCCTTTGTTGCGCGCCGCATCAAGGAGCTGGTGATTCACGGCGGCATGCGCTACAA
>CADBSZ010000022.1 GCA_902797525.1 uncultured Ruminococcus sp.
ACCTTTGTTGGAGCTGGTGGACGGACTTGAACCCCCGACCTGCTGATTACAAATCAGCTGCTCTACCAACTGAGCTACACCAGCGTTTTTCAAGTGCCTAATTAATATATCACAAACAGCGGTTTTTGTCAACACCTTTTTGCAACTTTTCTTCATAAAAGGCGAAAAGCCGCATACAATAAATCCAAATTCTTTTTGGAAAGGAAACGGTTATGAATTCACTAAAATCCGCTGCCGCGCGCACAAGCGGCTATTCGTTTTATCACCGGCTGTTTTTCTTATATGCGCTGAATTTGGTTGACTGGCTTTGCACCGAAGCGCTGCTCGCAAGCGGCAGGTTTTATGAGGCAAATCCGCTGATGAACCCCGTTTTGCGCAGTCTGCCGTCCACCCTGCTGATCAAGGTGCTGCTGCCGCTGGGACTGGTTTTTTTGTGCGCCTTTGTCTTCAAAATATCGCGGATAGAGGAAAGCCGCTTTGCCAATGCTCTGCTCAATATCGGTATCGTCGTCTACAGCCTGGTCAACCTTTGGCATATCGTGAATTTCCTCTTGCTATTTTCGGCAAAGTAGTTTAAAATAGTTCAGGACTATTTTATCGGGAGGGAAAGCTATGCCTGCGTTATCGGTTCGAAATCTCGGCGTGACGTTTGTGGAGCGCGTGCTGTTCAGCGGCGTTTCGTTTGATGTGGAATCGCGCGACAAGGTGGGCTTTATCGGCGCGAACGGCGTCGGCAAGACCACGCTGTTCCGTGTGCTCAACGGCGAGCTGTCCCCTACCGAGGGCACCGTTGCTTTTGAAAAAAATACCCGCGTGGGCTATATGGAGCAGCACGCGTGCTCAAACCCCGACATTGACGTTTATCACGAGTTGTTGAGCGTGTTCGATTATCTGTCGCAAATGGAAGCGGATTTGGCAGCGCTCAACCGCCGTATTGCGCAGCAGCCCGAAAACATTGACGCGCTGATTGAGGAGCAAATGCGTCTGTTTGAGGAGCATGAGCGCCTCGGCGGTTTGACCTACAAAAGCCTCACGCGCTCGGCGCTGCTCGGCTTGGGCTTTTCGGAAAACGACTTTGCCATGCCCGTCGGCAATCTCAGCGGCGGCCAGCGCTCAAAGCTCTGTCTGGCAAAGCTGCTGCTCTCGCGCAGTAACTTACTGCTGCTCGACGAGCCGACCAACCATCTCGACATCAAGTCCGTCAACTGGCTCGAGGATTTTTTGCGCGACTTTAAGGGCGCGATGATTATCATCAGCCACGACCGTTATTTTCTCGACAACGTCACCAACAAAACCGTTGAGCTGGAGCACAGCAAAACCATGTGCTACAAAGGCTCTTACACGGAATTCATTAAGAAAAAGCAGGCATATAACGAATCGCTGAAAAACAAATACGAAAACGACCTCAAGGAGATTAAGCGCATTGAGGGCATTGTGGAACAGCAAAAGCGCTGGGGCCGCGAGCGCAACTTCATCACCGCCGCAAGCCGCCAAAAGGAAGCCGACCGCATTAAGGCACAGCTGGTGGCGCCCGAAAGCGAGCTTGAAACCATGCGCATGCGCTTTACGCCGAAATGCGAGAGCGGCAACGATGTGCTGATGTGCCGCGATTTGCAAAAATCCTTTGACGACAAGCATTTGTTCAAAAACGTCAGCATACATATCCGCAAGGGCGAGCGCGTGTTTATCCTCGGCGAAAACGGCTGCGGCAAAACCACGCTGTTCAAGATTTTGACCGCAACCCTGCCGCAGGACAGAGGCGAATTTGAGTACGGCGCGAACGTGATGCTCGGCTATTTTGACCAGATGCAGCAAAATTTACATTTGGAAAAAACCGCCATCGACGAAGTGTGGGACGCCTTTCCGAATTTGACGCAAACCGAGGTTCGCTCAGCGCTGGCGTCGTTTTTGTTCAAGGGCGAAGAAGTGTTTAAGCCGCTGGCGAAGATGAGCGGCGGCGAACGCGCGCGCATTTCGCTGCTCAAGCTTATGCTCAAGGGCAGCAACCTGCTGCTGCTCGACGAACCGACCAACCACCTCGACGCCGCCTCGCGCGAGGAACTGGAAAACACCCTGCTCGACTACAGCGGCACCATGCTGATTATCAGTCATGACCGCTATTTCATCAACAAGCTCGCCGACCGTGTGCTAGTGCTGTCACAAAGCGGCGTGAAGGAATATTTGGGCAACTACGACTATTATCTTGAGCGCACAAAGGATGAGGCGGAACAGCAAAAGCAGACTGCAGCGAAAAAAGAAAAACCGCAAAACGACTATTTTCTGAAAAAGCAGTTGGCAAGCGAGGAACGCAAACGCCAAACGAAGCTGAAAAAGGCCGAGGCGGAAATTGAGCGGCTCGACAAAGAAATTGAAGAAACGCAAAACCTGCTTGCCACCGAGGAGGTCGTCAGCGATTATGAAAAGCTGATGAAGCTGAGCGACAGGCTGGAGCAGCTGCAAAAAGAGCAGGAAGAACAATACGCGGTTTGGGAAGAACTTGCGGATTGATTTTTGGCAAAAAATAGTGTATAATAAAAAGAGGGACGAAAATGCCCCTCACATAACCGCCCGTGGCGCAGCTGGATAACGCAACGGATTCCGATTCCGGAGAACAGGGGTTCAAATCCCTTCGGGCGGGCCAATTTTAAGGGATACCCTCAAA